>LUYY01000261.1 GCA_001603415.1 Bacteroidales bacterium Bact_07
TAATAAGCCGGTATGCGCAAACACCGTATTACTCCCGTTATCCTGCAATTGACCATCCACCTCTATTTCATATTCACATATAAATGCGGCAGCATCCCATGAGAGGACAATAGATTCTGTTGTAACAATTGCGGCAACGTTTGTTATCGCAGTTTCCGCGCTTCCTGTGTCTAAAGAGGTTGAGATTTTAACCGGACTTGTCCATTCACTTACTCCGGTTATATTTTTTGAGCGTACCCTGTAGGAATGGTTAGTCCCTGGTAACAAGCCAACATGTTCATAAAATGGTTTTTCTGTTTCAACTATTGTTGTACCATCGATCTCTATTTCATAACTTGAAGCATAGGCAGCCATATACCATGATAATGCAATGGTATTTCTGTCCGCAGAGGCTATTACATTTTCAGGCATATAAGGCTCATAGGGATGTGTTGTAATATTAAAGATTTGACTCCAATCTCCTGTTCCGCCTGCGTTTACACCTCTTATTCTATATTGGTGCGTTGTTAATGGAACAAGATTCTCATGCAGGTATACTGTTGAGGTACCATTGTTTAAAATGAAACCATCAACTTCTATTTCATACCTGTCCGCTTTAAGATTGGGCTCCCATTCTATCTGAATTGTATTTTTAGTTATAACGGTTGATATTTTATCAGGCGGAATCGGTGGATTCGGCAATGTCATTATTTGTATATATTCGCTCCAATCACTGTATCCGCCTGAATTTTTAGCTCTTACTCTGTATGTATGAGTTGATTCAGGCTCAAGACCATAGTGGGTATAAGTACGGTTTGAACCAACATCCTGAACCACTCCATCTGCTTCAACTTCATATCCCATGGCCTTTAAAGCGGCATCCCATGTTAAGGTTACTTCTGTTTTCGTAAAGGAATATTGTATGTTGACAGGCAATCCCGGATTGTCCATTAGGGTTGATTGGCTGAATAAAGCACTCCAGTTGCCCGTTCCCCCATCGTTTATAACTCTTACCCTGTATGTATGAGAGGTTTCCGGCTGCAAACCTGAATGAGTATATGTATTGGATACCCCATTATTAATAATATGGCCGTCTGCCTCGATCTCATAAGCGATTACACCAGGTATAGCCGTCCATTCAATTTTAATTGAATTCTGTTTTGTTTCCGGAAATTCAAGTACTTGCGGCGGTAAAGCCAGTGTTTTCCCGCTTTTTGAGTCACTGGCTTCGGTTTCAATACCATCTCCATTTTTGGCTTTAACAGTGAAAGAATAACCGGTATTAGGTGAAAGCCCAGATACAGTTATATTCTTACCCTGTGGGGTAATCCATGCAGGAGCATCCGTAAGTTTGCCCTGGGCATTTACATATCGTGAACCGCAGCAGACCAGATACTGAGTACCACCCGGATTGTTTTCACTAAAAGAAACAACCAGACTTGTCTCATTTGCATTACCTACCGATATTACCGGTTTCAGTGCTTTTGTGAAAATATTCTGAACCTTTTCCGATAAATGACCTGCTTTATCCCTGGCAACAAATTTTACCTGATACTGTGTGTTAGGAGACAGGTTGGTAAAAGTATGCGAATTTGATGCTGTCCATGAGCTGTCATTACTGCCCGCAAAAAACCGGTAGGGATCATCATGCATAGCCATATTATCAGTTGCTGATCCTGTAATTGTAATTGTATCTTTTGTAGATGTAATGTTCACTGAACCAAGAGCCGGAGCTGTTGTATCAACCTTGAAACTGACTGTAGCTTGTTGTGTCAGTCTGTCATCCGTTACTGTAAATTTCATTGTATGCGTGCCCTGGGACAAATTCCCGAGGTTTAACGCGTTAAAACTAACATTTTGAGCTGTCTTTGTATTGGATATGGTTTTAGTATCCCGGGGAGATGTTTCAGAATCAATAAAAACCTTACCGGTCAATGTATCACCTTCAGGATCGGACACTGCAATCACCGGAACAAAAGAGCCGGATGCTTCACTGAAAATCGTATCCTGTACGGGTGATATAATACTTACGGAAGGTGATGTATTGGTAACATAATTAATTGTTACATTATAGGCATAATAGTAGGTAGTATCACCATAAACCCAACCTCTATAATGACCAGTATAATCATAATGCGGAACTTCTACAGTTTTGGTAAGTGTGCCTCTAAATTCTGCTTCCCAATGCTCCAAAACCGATCTCTTATTCCCATTAGGCCACGCAGCTAATACTTCTTCGTACACTCGTTTACTTTTTATATATGGAATATAACCTACATAATCATCTTCATTTATTGGATATCCGTTTGGATAAACTTTTTGTGAATCCTCGTACCAAAAACGTCCTT
>LUYY01000262.1 GCA_001603415.1 Bacteroidales bacterium Bact_07
AGAGCTCAAGGTCGATGGTTTTACCACGGTTAATCCTACTTGTAACGGTTACAGCGATGGACAGGCTACCGTAAATGTTTCGGGTGGAACACCCGGCTACAGCTATAGTTGGAACACCAGCCCAGTACAAACCAATCAAACTGCTACAAATCTTAGTGCTGGCGTTAACTACACGGTTACTGTAACCGACGCACTTAATTGCCAGGCATTGGGTAATGTTATGCTTACTGAACCCGCTGCCATTGGACTAGCCTCAAAAACGGTTGTTCCTGTAAGCGGGTGTTCAGGAAATACCAATGGATCAATCCAAGCCCTTGCAAATGGCGGAACGCCTGATTACGTTTATACCCTTTACTTTGGGGCAAACCTAATTGGAACGCAAAATCCAGTTCATCCAACCCCTGCCAATTTCACCAACCTGGCCACCGGCACATATACTCTAAGCATTACCGATATAAATGGCTGCCCAGCTTACACTGAAGATATTTTTGTTAGCGAACCCGCTCCAATAGTAATTTCCGATGTAACAACTACACCAATCTCATGTAGCGGTTATGCTGATGGAACAATTACCATTACCGCCACTGGAGGAACAGGTACACTGGAATATTCCATTGATAATGGAGCGAATTTCCAACTAAGCAACACCTTTACGGTAGGTGATGGTTATTACGACATAGTTGTTCGCGATGCCAATGGTTGTTCTGCCACTTGGCCAACAACAGTTGAAATGGTTGACCCCAACTCCATATCATTCACCTACGAAATAACTCAAATAACCACATGCTATGGCGATAATACAGGGAAAATTACCATTAGCAACGTAGCGGGAGGCTCGGGTAGTGGTTATGAATTTTCAATTTATCAACCTGAGGTTTGGGGCTTGAACCCTGTATTTACCAATCTTCCTGGAGGGCCAACCAATCCATACTACATAAAAGTTCGTGATTCGCATGGTTGCGTTGTTGCTGCAAACAATGGTAATCCAATCTATATTAATCAACCTTCTCCCATTAATTTTACGGTTCAAACCACTAATGTAACCGGATGTTGGTACAACACCAATGGAACTATCAAGGTTGTAGGTGTTTCGGGCGGTACCGGTTTAAAACAAGTTTCAATTAATGGAATTACATTTTATCCAACAACCTACACTTTCAATGTTGGGGTTGGTTCATATACAGTTTATGTTCGCGATGCAAACGGCTGTATGGTTACTCAACCTGCAACTATTACTGGGCCTCCTGCCATAGTAATTAATTCTCTCACTGTTACCGACGTTACTTGTTTTGGTGGAAACAATGGTGAAGTAACTGCTAGCGCAAGTGGAGGAACGGGTGCGTTAGAGTATTCAATTGATGGCATTAATTATTTTGCAAGCGGTTACTTTACCGGGTTAACTGCTGGAAATTACACAATGTATGTTCGCGACCTCAATGGCTGTATCCTTACTCAAGACTTCACTGTTGGCCAACCCCCTGCTTTATTCTTTACTACCAGGACTAAAACTGATATAACCTGTAATGGGCTATCGGACGGAACTATAACCCTTGAAGCATCGGGAGGTACTGCACCATACAACTACAGTATTACGGGAGGTGCTCCGTTTGGGAATACTACTGGGCTTTTCACTGGCCTTGGTGCAGGTACATACACTCCGGCAGTTCAGGACCTAAATGGCTGTATAACCATCGGTACCAATCTTA
>LUYY01000263.1 GCA_001603415.1 Bacteroidales bacterium Bact_07
CTTGAACCAGGAAACAAGAGAGACCACGCGTCCCACAACCTGTTCTCTAATAAGGATCAATAAAATCGAGAACGGATACAGAGAATTCGTAAAAACGAGGGGTCTCCAACCATCACGAAGATAACACGATACCGCATCATTCATTTTGATATAATTTAAATTATTTAAAGAAACCGCCTGAGACGAGTTTCCAAGCACTCGTGCATATGAGGGCAGAGATCCCCACAAATCATGATTCGTGTAAGGATGAGGGGGAACAAACGTTTTGATGCCTCTCTTTTGGCATTGAACCGAGACGCACATATCCTCTGCGACGTACTTAAACGACTGATATGTTTCAGTTTCTTCAAACATATAATCAAGATGTTCTTTTTTCAGAAACCACGAATGACCAACAAAGTCGACTTCAGTTACTTTGGCATTTGGACCCGGCCATCCAACACGTAAAAATCCATGGAAGGGATATTTCTTCGGATTATACATAACTATTCCAACAGTTCCATATACTCCCTCTCTGTCCTGCATACAAGAATAACAGTTTTCAAGCCACCGTTTACCCGGGATCGTATCATCATCGAAAATACAAATCAGAGGAGAAGACGAGGAGGATCGTGCATATGCGAATCGTTTCCACACGCCAGTATTTTCAGTAGCAATCTGTACTTTGTCGAATTTATCTTTCAGAGAAGAAAGAAGTTCTATTTTATAATTATCGGAAATACCGTCCTGATATAGCAGGATTTTTTTGGGTTTCAATGTTTGACTGCTGATTGCTTCTAATTGTTTTAGCAAATTATCCGGTCTTTTATATAAATTACAAACAACAGTGACATCAAAGTTTGTTGTTTTCGGATCATACATCCAGCATTGTCTTTTGGCATATCTACTATTTGTATTCATATACGGACGGGTAATTTTGTTATGGATGTATGTATCAAGGGAACTGCCAAAATCTATGTAGCAATTATTCGGGTTATTTCGAAATAATTCTGCAATAATGGGCCCGGACATTGGACCGGCTGAAACGACATAAAGTAAGTTGTCTCTCGTGCCGTATTCTGATTTAATGCGTTCTAAGAGCTTGGGAGCTTCGCTCTCCCAAAACGAGATACAATCATCACCAACCGGATAATATGCTAATACGTTTAAGTTTCCGATCGGCTTATTTTGAGCCCGGTGGTTTGCTATAACGACAGCTTCACGGTCTAACTTTTCAAATGCTTTAATAAACGTGCCATAATTGCTGTTGACCCAGAGGTTGGCAAAGGTAATGTTGCGATGAGCTATACGTGATATATACCAATAATAAGCTGCGGGATCACAGCAGGGACAGGAAATACCATACCAAACCTTATGATCAATTAGATTTAATGCTTCCAGACAAGCAAATCCAAGTTGAGAAATATAGCCCGGTGATTCCCATCCTTCTTGTGCTTTAACGCTGCGGCCTTCCATTATCGCTCTTTCCCCATCACCATGACGGAGAAAGGCAATATTTTCTCCAGCCTCGATTAGAGTCCAGATTTTCTTAAATTCCTCATCAAGATATATTTTTTCAGGCATAATTGTTACGAGTAATCCACATATAATTTAATATTCATCTGTCATTTTCGCAGGAGGGAAATCTGGTCCATGATCAGTCAAAGATCAGATTTAATGTTAGAGGTGTCTTTCTAAAATCAAATTGGGAATAATGCAGTTCTTTTTTCCAAAACAGCATTACTCACCGATTTTACTCTATCTATATATAATATGACTTAGAACATAAAAATATGGATTTTGACAAAACAGGGAAAGGGATAGCATATATTATACATAAAATAGATCAAAACAGAAGGGCAAATATAGCTGCTCATTATGATGAGAAAATAATCAATGATATAGAAAAATTTTGTAAAGAGGCAAAAATCCTGCGAACTCCGGAAAATGCTTCAAACTATTTTAATGGGAAATATACCATTCCGGTTTGTAGAAATGTCATGGCATATTTAAATAATACGCGACGGATGGGAGCATATTATTTTGAAGAAAATGAAAATCCACAGAAATATATGAGAGAATATATTCTTAGAAACTTTGAAAATATTAATAATAACAGCAAAATTATGGAGGTCGGCCCAGGTGATAATCCTTTGTTTTTAGAGGAAGACTACTCCCATTGGCATGCCTGTGATATAAATTATTCCAACGGTGAAATTCATTTTTCTAACAACGAATGGGCAAAAGGGAAATATATCAATATTTTCAATGGGGGGTGGGAAAATCTCTCGGAAGTCTGTAAGAAAAACAATATACGTTGTGACTTTGATGTGGTGTGCGGGTCACATTCATTTGAACACTCCTATAAACCTATTACTGCTTTAAAAGAAGCAGGAAAAATACTGAAAAGTCAAGGAATTCTGGTTTTATTTGTACCTGACGGTAACTCAACTTGGGAGGGAAATTATGATCAAACGCACGCCATATATATGGTTCCAGAGATGGTCACTGAATTTTTTGAATATGCAGACTGTTTTGAAGATATCACCTGCGAACAATTTCGAGTTAACATGGATTTAGTGATTACCGCCAAGAAAAAAGCATAAATATCCATATTGGATTGAGTATCACTACCATTATGATAGGATCTAAATCCTATCGGGAAAATTATTAACCGGTTTTTCAAACAAAAGTAATCTGACACATACCTGATCCGTTGTGTCAGGAGATACCCACTGCGCGAACCACGTAAATGCATGAAGGAAACGTCAGATAATACCCCACTCCCTCCTCATCCTCCCCACCCCATCCACATCCACCTCGCCAACGCATCCCCCTTCAAACACGCCCCCATCGCTAATCACCCTCCCCTCATAATCACACACCATACTCCGCCCGCAGTAATCAGTACCTGACAAAGGATCATACCCCATACACGCAGCCCCGATAACAAACCCGCGATTCTCCAGCGCCCGCGCCCGAAGCAGAAGCTCCCAATCCGCGACCCGTGCCGCAGGCCAGGCTGCCTGAATAAGCACGCACTCGCACCCCATCTTCAGATACGCGCGGAACAACTCGGGAAACCGCAGATCAAAACAGATCGCACACCCGAACTTCACCCCGCCATACTCAAACGTCACCGGCTCGGCACCGGGTGAAAAACACCGATCCTCCTTACCCGGCACAAACAGATACATCTTGGAATACTCGGCAATAACCTCACCTGACGGACCGCACACGAGCATCGTATTCTGCGGCAACCCTCCGGCTTCCACTTTCTGATAGGACCCGACAACACAGACATTATGCTTCGCTGCAAGGGCAAGCCAGCGGTTTTTCACATCATCAGCCGAGACCTGAGCGGGGGCAGGCCGCCATCCGGTCGCAAACTGCTCGGAAAAAACCACCATATCTGCAGTCCCGGAATATTCTTTAAGAAAAGCATCTGCTTTCGCAAAAGCAGCATCAACATCATCCCATACCTGAATCAGCTGGGCACAACAGACTCGCATACTAACTAGTAAAGCGTGTCCGGAAAAAAAGATTTGGATGAACTCTACTCTTTCTTATCCTGAAAGACCTTTACTTTGACTTTGTCGACTTTTTCCTTTGTCTTACCTGAGACATATCCAATCCACACCGTAAAGACAACGGCGATAATCGTCACAAAAGCGGCATAACCGAGCATCGCAGGGATATCACTCTGACTTCCAAAAATCTCCTTAAATATCGCCTGAATCGCGGAGTTCCATGCAAGAGCTGCAACCAGACCGAACGCTGCGGTGATAAGCGCAGCAAGTTTGTCTATAACATCAACAGATAATGACATGATAGAGAATAGGAAAAAAGAATATTTAAATGATTTCTAAAAGAATTTAGTGTTCTTTGGTACCTTTTCCAACAACGCCCGATACACCGGGGATCGCATACTTCTTCTCAAGCCAGTGAACCCCGATAGTTGTGATCGTCACGAGGACCAGATAGAAAACCCCTACGGCCGCAAATGCTTCGAAGTACATGAAGTACTTGCTTGCAATGATTTTTGCCGCACCGGTAAGTTCGATCACCGCGACCACATACGCAAGCGAGGAGTATTTTATCAGATAAATGAACTCGTTTGAAACACCCGGCAGAGCACGGCGGAGTGCCTGCGGGACAACCACATACAAAACTCCCTGTGCCTTCGTCATGCCAAGAGATCTCGCCGCAAGCAGCTGACCGCGTTTGATCGACTGGAGAGCACCGCGGAGATACTCGGAGTTATATGCCGAGTTACACAAAATAAATCCGACAAGAGCTGAGAAATACGAACCCAGGACGATTCCAAGAGACGGCAGACCAAAATACAGGATGAACAGCAGAACCAGAAGCGGGCAGCCGCGGAAGAAGATGACATACAGCTTTGCAAGCCATTTCACGGGCGTTGGCCCGTAGACTCTGGATACGGCCACGAGAAGACCGAGCAGAAACCCGAGAGGGGCCGTCATTATCACGAGCTGCATCGTCACCAGTAACCCGTTCCAGAGAGCAGGAAGCAGAATATCCTGCCAGAACGGGATCTGGGAGATAAACGAGTCCATGGCCCCCTGGAAAAATCCGCTCAGCCCGTCTACAGGCACCGATGCACTGGTCAGGTTATCCATATCACTCGTCTGCGTAACTTCCCATAAACGCACGTGTTTTCACAAAATTCGGACTTGTAGGGATCTCCGACGGCGGTCCGTGCTCAACGATCTCTCCCTTCTCCATCA
>LUYY01000264.1 GCA_001603415.1 Bacteroidales bacterium Bact_07
TTTTTTAAATCGTTTAATCCTTTGTGATTAAAAATTGTCATAATTTTCAGTGATAAAAGGAATAACATGAAGGGAAAAATAATTTTTACCTATCAGTTTATGCTGGTAGCCTTAACGATGGCAAGCACAGCGTGCAGCAAATCGGGCAATGATACAAAGCCAACCGAAGGTCGCGGAAGGCAATCAATTGTGGTTGATGGCATTGTAGTGGGATACTCTGAATACGAGAGAACATTAACCGTTCCCGGAACCATTTTACCCAACGAATGGGTTGAACTACGTTCCGAAATGGCCGGAAAAATAGTTGAACTTAATATTACCGAGGGCACTCGCGTGCGCAAGGGGCAACTGCTTGCCCGAATAAACGATGCCGACATACGGGCACTTCTCCAACGAAGAGTTATCGAGGAGAAACTGGCTGCCGACGATGAACAACGTAAAAAACGCATGCTCGAGATTAATGCCATAAGCGTTCAGGAGTATGAAACCTCGCTCAATAAGCTTGAAGCCATCAGGGCCGACATTGCCCAATCCAAAGCCATGTTGGAAAAAGCCGAAGTTCGTGCACCTTTTGAAGGAAGAATAGGCTTACGGTATGTTAGCCCCGGAGCATTTGTGTCGGTTAACACAACCATTGCCACACTGGTTCAGGATAATCCGCTAAAGTTAGAATTTGCTGTACCTGAACGCTATGCTGGCTTGGTAACCAATAACATGTTGGTGAAGTTTACTGCCGGTGATGGCCAAACCCAATACCCTGCCAAGGTTTACGCCACCGATGCCCAAATCGATCCCGAAACCCGTTCGCTCAAAGTAAGAGCCATTGCCGAAAATCAAAACAAGGCTTTGATTCCGGGTTCATACGTTAAGGCCACCCTGGTGTTTGAAAAAAGCCCACGTTCAATTCTTATCCCCCCAAGGGCTATTGTTCCCGATATGGATATTCAAAACGTTTTCGTTTACTCCCAAGGGAAAGCTAAACGAGTTCAGGTAAGGCTTGGTGAACGAACAGGCACTACCGTTGAGGTTATTGATGGGCTGAATGCAGGCGATAGCCTCATTATATCTGGCTTAACATCAATTCGTAACGGGATGCCTGTTAGCGTTAATATCAAGCAAAATCAATAGTTTTAACTAAATTGGATTACCAAAGTGAATATTTCTTCAGTAAGCATAAATAGGCCTGTTCTGGCATCAGTAGTTTCAATAGTAATTGTACTATTCGGTGTAATAGGCTTCACTTACCTTGGCGTTAGGGAATACCCAAGTGTCGATCCACCGGTAGTAACCGTTTCCACCTCGTATGTAGGGGCAAACTCGGCTGTTATTGAGGCTCAAATAACCGAACCACTCGAGGCGCAGATAAATGGAATAGATGGCATTAAAAATATTACCTCGTCCAGTTCCGACGGGCGAAGTAATATCACCGTAGAGTTTGAGTTGGGTGTCGATATGGACAATGCTGCCAACGATGTTCGCGACCGTGTATCGCGTGCCATTCGTAACCTCCCCCCCGATGCCGACCCTCCTATCATCAGCAAAGCCGATGCCAACGCCGAGACCATACTCACCGTAACCGTACAGAGCACCAAACGCGATTTGCTTGAACTCTCTGATATTGCCAATAACGTAATTAAGGAACGTTTGCAAACCATAAAGGGTGTTAGCTTGGTGAATATATGGGGCGAAAAACGCTATGCCATGCGGTTATACCTTGACCCACGGAAATTAGCAGCATTCAACGTAACCCCATCGGATATTAGGAACGCGCTTTCACGCGAGAATGTTGAGCTACCCACAGGTATGATTGAAGGTTACCAAACCACCTTATCCATACGCACCCTTGGGCGACTCGAAACGCCCGAGGAGTTCAATAACCTCATCATAAAATACAGCAACAATGTTCCGGTTCGTGTTAAAGATGTTGGTAAAGCCGATTATGCACCCGAGAATGAACGCACACTGCTCCGAGGGAATGGACTTATCCCAATGGTTGGTGTTGCCCTAACCCCTCAACCGGGAGCTAACTACATCAATATTGCCGATGAGGCTTACAAAAGGGTTGACCAACTCCGAAAAGAGCTACCCGAAGATGTTACCCTAAACTACGCATACGACTCTACCATAAATATTCGCAAGGCCATTTCTGAAGTTGAAGAAACTATTCTGCTGGCTTTCATGCTGGTGGTGTTAGTTATTTTTATTTTCCTCAGAAACTGGCGAACAACGCTAATTCCAATTATAGCCATTCCCATCTCGCTCATCGGAACATTCTTTGTGATGTACCTGTTTGGCTTTACTATTAATATTCTAACCCTTTTGGGAGTAGTCCTTGCTACCGGCATTGTGGTTGACGATGCCATTGTTGTAATGGAGAATATCTACTCAAAAATTGAGCATGGCATGGACAACTTTAAGGCCGGTTATACAGGAAGTAAAGAGATTTTCTTTGCCATTATTTCTACAACCATTACGCTGGTAGCGGTTTTTATGCCAATTGTATTCCTTCAAGGAATAACCGGCCGGCTGTTCCGTGAGTTTGGCGTTGTTGTAGCCGCCGCAGTGCTAATATCCTCAATTGTTTCGCTCACCCTCACCCCTATGATGAGCACCCGCCTATTAACAAAAACCCAAAAGGAGGGTAAAATAATGGCCGCCATTGGCCAAGGAATTAATTGGCTATCGAACTATTACGGCAGCTCGCTCCAATCGTTTATCAATCGCAGATGGCTGGCATTTGTGGTAATGGGCATCTCATTAACTATCATTTTTATTATTGGTAGTCAAATTCCCTCGGAGTTAGCACCGCTGGAAGATAAAGGTAGATTATCAATTAACGTTACTGCACCCGAAGGCACCTCGTTTGAAGCCATTGATGAGTATATTTACGAGATAGCCTCGTATGTTGATACCATTCCTGAAAAGAAAGCCATGATTGCCCTATCGGCTCCAGGCTGGGGAGGTGGAACCAATCGAGGATTCATTCGTCTTTTGCTTACCCAACCCAACGAGCGAGTGCGTTCTCAGGCACAACTTGCCGATCAAATATCAGCATTTGTTCGCAATAAAACCTTTGCCAAATCGTATGTTATTCAAGACCAAACCATTAGCACTGGCCGTGGGGGTGGTTTACCGGTTCAGTTTGTGGTTCAAGCACCCAACTTCGAAAAGTTGAAACAGGTAGTTCCCGAATTTCTGGCCCGAGCTCAAGCCGATGAACGTTTTCAAGTTGTAGATGTTGACCTGAAATTCAACAAACCTGAGTTGGTGGTTGAGATTGACCGCGATAAGGCGAGAGCCTCAGGTGTTACCGTTAGGGATGTTGCCGATGCCCTTCAGCTATACTTTAGCGGGCAACGCTACGGTTTCTTTATCCGCAACGGAAAGCAATACTACGTGATTGGCCAAGCCGACAGGCCATTCCGCGACGATCCCGATGACCTTAAGAATATCTACGTTCGAAGTTCCAAAGGTAACCTTGTCGATTTGGGTTCGTTAGTCAAAACTCGGGAGCAAAGCATTCCCCCACAACGATATAGGTATAACCGATACATCTCGGCAACCTTTAGCGCATCGCCGGCTGCTGGCTACACGCTTGGCCAAGGAATTGATGCCATGCGTGAAATTTCAAAGGAAGTACTGGACGAGAGTTTTTCTACCACCCTAACAGGCATATCGCAGCAATTCGAGGAGAGCTCAAACAGCCTTTACTTCGCATTCCTGCTGGCATTAATTCTTGTTTACTTGGTTTTAGCAGCTCAATTCGAAAGTTTCCGCGATCCCCTAATCATCATGTTTACGGTTCCTCTTGCATTGGCTGGTGCCGTTCTTTCGCTTTGGCTTCTGGGACACACCCTTAACATTTTCAGCCAAATCGGTATAATTGTATTAGTTGGTATTGTAACCAAAAACGGCATTCTGATTGTTGAATTCGCTAATCAGAAAAAGATTGCTGGCATGAATAAGTTTGAGGCAGTAATCTTTGCCGCTAAGCAAAGGTTGCGCCCAATTCTGATGACCAGCTTAGCCACAATATTTGGAACACTACCCATTGCTTTGGCTTTGGGCGCTGCATCAACCAGCCGTATCCCAATGGGAGTTACAATTATTGGAGGGTTGCTATTTGCACTCATTTTAACGCTTTACGTTATTCCGGCACTCTACACCTATGTTTCAACCAAAAAACCAAATGTTATCCGCCATGATGAGGAGTAAAGCAAATAAAATTAAGGGATATAGATTGATATTGATGGCGCTGATAACGCTGTCAGCGTTAACATCACATGCACAATCAACCGATACGCTACGAATTTCCGATGCCATACAAATGGGTTTGGAAAATAACTTCTCACTCAGAATAGCCCGTAACGATGTGCAAGTAACACGTAACAATAACACCTTTGGTGCTGCCGGATTTTTGCCTAAAGTAGATGTTAGCTCATCGGCAAGCGGAACCAACTATAATATTCGCCAGGAACTGGCAACTGGTCAGGTGAATGAAACCAATAACTACCAAAGTACATCACTTTATGGAGGTGTTCAACTTTCATGGACACTATTTGATGGCTTTGCCATGTTTGCAAACCGTCAACGCCTGGGCACACTTGAAGAAATCAACAGCATTGCCTACCAGCTCAAGGTCGAAGATGTGGTATCTGATATCATTGTTAACTACTATACCCTTTCGGTGGAAAAGCAGCTGCTGGACATTTACAAAGAGATAATGCGCCTATCGGCCGATAGGCTAAATATTGCCCGCGAAAAAGCAGCCATTGGCACTAGTTACCAGTTAGCCGTTATGCAGGCCGAAGTGGATTACCGCACCGATTCGGCTCAGGTTTTAAAGCAAATCAACAGGGTTAAGGATTTAACCATCACTCTTAACAAACTTCTTGGTCGAAACCCAACAATTCAGTTCGAAATAGAGAGAAAAATCCCTGAAGTAAAACTTTTCGATCAGGATTCGGTGATTGAAATACTGAAAAATCAGAACAAGGAGTTGCTTATCTCACGCTTAAACCTGCGTTTAAAAGAAATAGCCATTAAGGAAGCACAGGCCTCGCGTTACCCTCGGCTAACCCTTTCGTCGGCATACACCGTTAGCCAAACCAATACACCCGATGGATCAACAACGCTTAGCCGAAACATTGGGCCATCGTACGGAATCACACTTGGAATTCCCTTATTTAACGGATTTAATGTTAACAGGAACATTGCCAATGCTCGCATTTACATGGAGAACCAGCAGTTTAACCATCAGGCAATAGAAAACGATTTAACCGCCGAAGCTGTAAGGCTAACAAACAGCCTAATGCTTGCGAATAACTTGGTGGAAATTGAAAAGAAATCGGCAAGCCTGGCAAAGCAAAACGCCGATATTTCCATTGAGAAGTATCGTGTTGGTTTGATCAGCGACCTTGAGCTCCGCGATGCACAAATCCGCTACCTGAATGCAGAGTTCCGTTACCAGAATGCCCTCATTCAAGCCAAATCGGCAGAGGTGGCTATTCAGGTGCTAATGGGTAACTTACAAATGCCTTAGTGGTTGTATAGGTTTGGATCTCGGAACGTGAATATCCCATTTGCCAATTCAAGCCTTACACGGGCTTCCTCGTTATTTGGGTTAACCGCTAAAGCTTTGGAATAAAACGAAAGGGCCTTTGCCTCCTCGCCTTTTCTTGAATACAACCGGCCCCAGCAGTACAGAACATTATCGTTGGTTTGATCTAAGTTTTGCAGAAACTCTTCGGCTTCAGATAGTTTTCCTTCCTGAAGCAACTCTTCGAACCTTTCCATCCTATAGATTTGAAATCTTAATTCCCTTGTACCCGTATAGTCCATGCCTCTCAATGTAATCCCAAACATCATCGGGAACATACCCCAAAACATCCTTTCCCTTGGCTATTATTGATCGGATATGCGTAGAAGATATTCCAATAACCGGCGCATCAACCAGGCTAAACCTTTCCGAAGGAAAATCATGCTTGTAGGCACTACAGTCGCGGGGGTAAACCAAAAAATCGTAACCCGATATTAACTCATCATAGCTTTTCCATTGAGGTAGAGTTTGAAGCGTATCGGAACCGATAATCAATACAAACTGATTGTCTGGATATTGTTCAGTAAGTTTCTTCAGGGTATCAATAGTGTACGATGGTCGTGGCATGGACATTTCAATATCGCATACCTTTAGCTTTTTGTTGTTTTCGTGAACGGCCAAACGGGCCATGTTTAAGCGATGCTCGTCCTTTTCTAAATCGTCAGGACTTTTAAGCGGATTGTGCGGGCTAACCACAAACCATATTTCCGATAAATCGGAAAACTCAAGTATATACTCGGCAATCACCAGATGCCCCGTGTGTATTGGGTTAAACGACCCAAAAAATAGTCCAATTTTCATAGTTTTTTCGATAAAAAATTTTCAACAATTCGCTCTGCTTCAGCAAATGCTGTCTCAACCTGATTGTTGGTTAATACATAATCGAAGTGATTTGCATAGGTCATTTCCTCCTGTGCCTTTCCTATTCGCACCTTAAGCGACTCTTCGGTCTCGGTTCCTCTCTTGAGAAGTCGCTCGCGCAACTCATCAATCGAGGGTGGCATAACAAAAACCGCCAATGAGTTATCAGGGAACTTCCGCTTGAGGTTAACCCCACCCTTCACATCCACATCGAACATCACATGATGTCCCTTTTCCCAGATACGCCTAATTTCGGACCATAAGGTTCCATAGTATGAGCCGGGGTAAACCTCCTCCCATTCAACAAACTCACCTTTATCTATTTTGTTGCGGAATTCATCAACCGTAAGGAAATAGTAATCTTTTCCGTTAATCTCGCCATCACGGGGCAATCGGCTACAAGCCGAAACCGAAAACTCAAGCTGCGGGAATTTTTCCAGCAAATGCCTTACTATTGTGGTTTTACCAGCTCCCGAAGGGGCTGAAAATATTAAAAGCTTACCTTCCATTTGCTAAAGAATGTTTAACGACTGCTCCTTGATTTTTTCAAGTTCATCCTTCATCATCACAACTATTTTCTGGATATCGGCGTTGTTAGCCTTTGAGCCCAGGGTGTTAATCTCGCGCCCCATTTCCTGAGCAATAAAACCAAGCTTGCGTCCAACCGATTCAGGATGATTAACAGTTTCAGTAAAATAGCTGCAATGCTGTTTTAATCGAACCTTCTCCTCAGTAATATCTAATTTCTCAAGATAGTAAATCACCTCCTGTTCAAATCGGTTATCATCAATCTTAATATCGGCATCAATTTGTTTTAGGCTTTCGGAGATACGCTTTCGTACATCCTGAATACGTTGCTTTTCGAATGGTTCAACTTGCTTAAGGTAATCAAGTATCAGATTAACGCGGTTTAGCAAATCCTTTTCAAGTATTGCACCCTCCTGCTTCCTAAACTGAACCAGGGCAGTTAATGCCTCGTCGCATGCCCGCATAACAGTGTTAAGTTCATCTGGGTCAATCTCTTCCTTTTGCGCTCTAATTACTTCAGGCAACCTCAGAATAGCTGGTACCACCTCGGCAGGATTAAAGCTTATGGCATTTTTAGAGGCAATATCAATTAGCTGGCGGTAGTAGGCCATAAATACCGAATCGTTAATGGGAATTGCCTGCGAGTCGGCCGTTTCCTCGATGCTAACCGACATATCAACCTTGCCCCGTTCCAACTCCTTGGCAGCCTTTGCCCTAATCTCCATTTCAAGTTCTCGGTATATGGCCGGCAACCGGAGATTGAAATCGAGCTGCTTGGAGTTTAACGAGCGTACCTCAACAATAATTTTTTTATTTCCAAAAACTTTTTCGGCTTTGCCATAGCCGGTCATTGATACTAACATGGATTTTGATTTAAAGAACTGCACAAAAGTATCGAAAAAAGATAGAGTATTAACAACAATTAACTTAAAAATATTGAGTAAAAATGATTAAGCAATCATTAAATATTAAAACAACACATAATTTTGCAGGCAATTTTTAGTAAGTTTTTTATGACCAGAGGATTAATTACCATTTTACTTCTTATACTGTCCAATACTTTCATGACCCTTGCATGGTATGGGCACTTGAAGTTTAAGGACATGAAATGGTTCGAAAATATCAGCTTAGTAGGAATTGTGCTAATCAGCTGGGGCATAGCACTTTTTGAATACTTCTTTCAGGTTCCTGCTAACCGCTTAGGCTTTAGAGAGAATGGTGGCCCTTTCTCGCTGGTTGAGCTTAAAGTGATACAGGAAGCCATTACGCTGGTTGTTTTTATGGGCTTTACCCTTTTTGCATTCAAAACTGAAACCATCCGCACAAACCATATCATTGGTTTTGGGTTTTTAATAC
>LUYY01000265.1 GCA_001603415.1 Bacteroidales bacterium Bact_07
AGTGCCCTGGCTGAACGGCGCAGCATTCAGCCTTCCCAACAAACCAAAGTTCGTCGATAACGCCAACAATATTCAAATCGAGCTCGTAGAAAAGGTCGGCTCATCTTACAAAATAAAAATCAGCAGGATGAGATAGATGCCTAGATCGTAGTTTCAGTAATGCAGTAAGAGAAAATACCTGGAATTGTTATTGATAGATATTAATTTTCTTCCTATGTCTGATTTGACAGCAAGTTAACAAACAATTTCATTTGCGGCGAGACCCACTTGTTTTTGTTGTAAAAGACCTGGCTGTAAAGTGTTATGTCGTATCCATCCACAGGAAGAATGGCAAGTTTATTTTTTCTGGCATCTTCCTGCACGATATATTCAGGTAGAAATGAAATGCCCAATCCTTTTTTGATAAGCTTCATTATTATTGATGTGTTGTCTACCTCAAGAAACGGAGTCAACTCAATGTCAGACAAAGCCAACGTTTCTTCCAGTTCTTTTCTGTAGATCGAATCACGTTCAGTGAGTATCAACGGTTGTTTTAGAATATCGGAGATGCTCAGTTTTTTCTCTTTTGTTATCGGATGTTGTGATGATGCTACGAAAACTATCTTTACCGGACTTGCAAATGCTCTTATGCAATCTTTCTGATAAATTTTTCTGTCTAAGACATAAATTATGTCAAGTTCATTGCTTCTAAGCATCTGGTACAATTTTACGCCGTCAGAAGTTTTTGTTTCTATCTGTGTTGACGGCATCAATCTGAAGTATTCAGGTATCAATTCAGCCAGCCTTCCAATAAATAAAGATTCTATTATTCCAACACGTAGCTTAGCTTTGTTCATCCCTATCTGTGAGCCAATGGATTTGATTTGTGATGTAGTCTTCATTAGGTCTATAGCAAAACACAGGAACTCTTCTCCAAGTGGAGTAAGAGATATTTTTTTACCTATCCTGTCGAAAAGCGGTATCCCCAACTCACTTTCAAGCTGTTTTATTTGGAACGTAACCGTAGATTGTGAATAGCCGAGTTCCTGTGCAGCTTTTGTAAAGCTTCCCAGATCAACTATCCTTACGAAGGTGAATACATTTCTAAGTTCCATCTGACAAGTCTCCCATCGAAAAAATTAATGGATGTGATTAATAACATCAATTTTACAAATACAACGTTTCATAATATGCTGATTTTATCAGATAAAGACCTATTTGTTTCTCTGTTACATTTTTTAAGTAATGCGTATCTTTTCACATTTCATTCAATTGATAAAAGTAATATGTGATTGATCATACCTCGATTTGAGGTCTTATCAATAAATATGTGATTAACATTAAGCTATTTTGGGAGGTTCTCAGTATGGGAAAGATGGATTATCTTAAGGAAATGCCGATAGCAGTACTTGGTGGCGGCGCGGTAGGCAAAACATGTGCAGCTGATATGAAGCTTGCGGGTAGGGAAGTACGTCTCTTCGACATGATGCCTTTTGCTGAAAAGACATTGGCACATCTCGACAAAACGGGCATTGATCTTGACGGGATCCAGAGAAATCTTTATGGATTCAAACGCTCAGGAAACGCCAAATTCGACCTGGTCACAAGTGACATGGCTCAGGCTGTAAAAGGTGCAGGACATATAGTTGTTGCAGCCCCTGCCTTTGCTCATGAACATTTCTTCCGTCAGCTGATCCCGGTATTGGAAGACGGTCAGGTCATCAGCATTTTTACAGACAACTTTGCATCCCTTCTTCTTCGCAAAATGATGAGGGAGATGAAGTGCGACAAAAAGATCATCGTCGGTGCATGGTCAAGTGCTCCTTACGGCACAAGGATCGAGACAGTTGGCGGATTCCAGCTTCCCCATGTAGGAGTCAAATACAGAGCGATTACGCTCCGTGGGGCAACCCTGCCAATGAGCGATATCGATGATTTCTTTGAATCAACTAAATCTCTCCCCTGTCTTGATGCTGTAACTTTTGGCAATGGTCCGGAGAAGGGTAATACAGTAATTGATATAGGTTTTTCAAATATAAACCCGGTAATACATGTTCCGGCAACGATCCTTGGTGTATCTACAATGGAAAACTGGGGAAAGATCTTTGGGGATTTTGATAAATCCGGATATTCAATGTATGCACATGCTCTCTGTCCCTCTATCTGCGAGGTCCAGTACCAGTTCTATAATGAAGAGATAGCAATAGCAGAAAAGATCGGGGTCGGCGTCCCCCGCTATTCATATGAGTCATTCTTCAACCGCCGCAGCATACTGGCACAGGAATATATGGGGCTGGACAAGGATGGCAAGGACAATATGTGGCTCCCGCTGGATGAACCCACAACAGAAAGCAATACCGGACCCAACAGCATCCACCATCGTTATCTCACAGAAGACATTCCGGTAGGCTGCAAAGTGTATCACGAACTGGGAGTCCAGTACGGAGTAGCGACTCCGATCATAGATTCAATGATCGTACTTGCAAGTGCAATGCATAAGAAGGACTTCTTCAAAGAAGGTTACAGCCTTGAGTATCTTGGCATAAAAGATATGAGCAAGGAAGAACTGCTCAACTACCTGAACAACGGAGTTTATAAGTAGAAGTTTTTGTCTGACAGTACCGGCTAACCCTCTTTATCCTGCATTCCTCCGGTTGGATAAAGAGGGTAGTTGGCAACAAAAGGGGGAAACGTATATGGGTATCTTTGATAAGTTTAAAATCGAAGACAAAGTAGTTGACGTTGATCTGGCTGAGCTTGAAGCTGAATCAGGGAACAGGCTTGAAAATCTGCCGGACTGGACCAAGAAGATCGCGGCTGTGCTTGCTCTGATTTGGACTTTATTCCAGATATACACGGGTATTATGGGACTTTTTCCTGCTTTGATACAGCGATCGGTCACACTTGGTTTCGGCCTCGCTTTATGTTTTATCTGTTTTAAATTTAAGAAGTCCGATAATAACAAAGTTCAAATATATGACTGGATTTGTGTTCTGTTGTCTTTTGCCATACCAATATATCTGATAGGAACATTTGATACGCTGATAACACGCGGAGGGGCGCCTACAGATCTTGATATCATAATGGGTATCCTTTTGCTTGTTTTGGTAATTGAAGCGACAAGGCGGTGCGTGG
>LUYY01000266.1 GCA_001603415.1 Bacteroidales bacterium Bact_07
GGGGATATAGTCAACCCCATCCTGCATGGCGTAGGCGGGTGTTTGGTTTTGGCTGTTTGCCCCAAAAACACGCTCAACAAACCTTCCGTAAAGAATGTAACCTACGATTAATCCTAAAACTGACAGAATGAATGAGAACATAGTTTCTTTTTTAAAGTCTCTCAAAAATATCAATTTTAAAAGTGAAATCGCAAAGGAATAACATACCAGTTTGAGTATTTGATACTATATGAATAGAAAATGATTGTATATCAATTATATGGCAAAAGTTGCAACAAATTTCAACACGATTTAAAACCCGAGTATATTATCTAACCTGAGAAATATTGTCCATCGTTGACTTTTACGATAAAATTATTGGTTGTTGAAAAATATGAGATTTTTGTTAAAAAACATACTTTAAAAATCAAACAAAACATAAGGTAGCTTTTTACTTTTGTAGATGCCAAGCAGGTCCCTTTGGGACAATAGGGAACCCGGTGCGAATCCGGGGCTATCCCCGTAGCTGTGAGCTCATTAGAATTGTACCTTATTATTTTACCACTGTATCGCCTTGCGGTATGGGAAGGTTTTAAGGTATTGAGCAAGCCAGAAGACCTGCCTGCTTGGAAATTTTCTGTAGCCTTCGGGTGAAAGGCAAGAGGATATTGGCGTAAAGCCATAGTAATCTTCTGTTCTTTTTTCGAGGCTACCATTTACTAACATTTAAAATTTAATGCAATGCATGGTAGTCAATTCCCTTCAGAAATTGTAAAACGCGATGGTTCAGTTGTTCCATTTGAACCGGTTAAAATTACTTTTGCCATTTACCGGGCACTTAAAGCGGTAGGTAAAGGTTCATGGTCCTATGCCGAGGAGTTAACAGGCGAAGTTTTGCATGAACTGCAATTGCAAACAAAAGTTCCTAGTGTTGAACAGGTACAGGATATGGTTGAAAACCTGCTAATGCGAATCCACCTGAATGATGTGGCTAAGGCCTATATCCTTTACCGAAAGCAGCATGAACAATTGCGAAACGAGAGCTTACTTTTGGCTAACTCAAAACTGATTGACGATTACCTTGAACTTGCTGATTGGAGGGTTAAGGAAAGCGCAAATTCATCCTATTCTTTACAGGGATTAAATCAGCATATTGCTACAACCATTTGCTCTAATTACTGGCTCGATAGAATATATCCAACTGAGGTTACCCGAGCATATAGAGATGGTGATATTCACATTCATGATTTGGGTTTTTTAAGCGTTTACTGCGTTGGTTGGGATTTGCAGGACTTACTTCTTTCCGGTTTTAGAGGTGTTTCAGGAAAAGTTGAGAGCAAACCAGCTCGCCATTTTCGAACGGCTTTAGGACAAATTACAAATTTTTTCTATACCCTTCAGGGCGAGGCCGCTGGCGCCCAAGCCTTTGCCAATTTCGATACTTATTTGGCACCCTTTATCTATTTTGATAAACTATCGTATGCTGATGTTAAGCAGGCATTACAGGAGTTTCTTTTTAATCTAAATGTACCAACCCGGGTAGGGTTTCAAACCCCATTTACAAATATCACCCTTGATCTTAAGGTGCCTGATTTTATGAAGAATCAGCCGATAATTTATGCTGGTCAGTACCAAAACAAACTGTACGGCGAGTTTCAGGAGCAGATAGACATGTTCAACAGAGCATTTGCTGAGGTGATGCTCGAGGGGGATGCCGCCGGCCGCTTGTTCTCATTTCCTATACCAACCTATAATATCACTGCTGATTTTGATTGGGACAATTCCCTTTACGATGGGATTTGGGAAATGACTGCTAAGTATGGAGTCCCTTACTTCAGCAACTTCATAAATTCTGACCTTCATCCCGATGATGTGAGGAGTATGTGTTGTAGATTGCGTATTGATAAACGGGAACTTTCGCGAAGGGGGGGCGGCCTTTTCGCATCGAATCCTTTGACCGGTAGCATTGGTGTTGTAACTCTTAACCTTCCCCGCATTGGCTATAAATCAAAAAACGAGGAAGAGTTTTTTGCTAAGTTGTCGCAACTTATCGATATTGCTTCCACCAGTCTTGAGGTAAAACGTAAAGTCATTGAAAATTTAACCGAAAAGGGGTTATATCCATACTCAAAATTTTATTTACGCGACATAAAGAAACGGTATGGGAAATACTGGGCTAACCACTTCTCTACCATTGGTATCGTAGGAATGAATGAATGTTGTCTTAACTTTTTAGGGGTTGACA
>LUYY01000002.1 GCA_001603415.1 Bacteroidales bacterium Bact_07
ATACCAGTAACAAAAAAAGTGGCTGAAAACCTTTAACTACCTTTATTACAGCCAAATTTTCATTTAACGAAAATTAACACCTCTGGCATCTATTTATTATCATATTTGCAATTGAAGGTAATCAGTATGTTTAAACAAATTTTAAAATAAAATCTTTATGAGTGTTCAAACAACCCTTGACATTAAGGAACTAAATGAACGAATAAGACTTGAGAGTTCCTTTGTTGACATTATCAACATTGAAATGGGCAAGGTTATAGTTGGTCAGAAACACCTTGTGGAATCGCTGATGGTAGGTCTTCTTGCCGATGGCCACATTCTGCTCGAAGGGGTTCCGGGCTTAGCCAAAACACTTGCCATCAATACCTTGGCCAATATCATTGATGTTAAGTTTAACCGCATTCAATTTACCCCCGATTTGCTGCCCGCCGACCTTATAGGAACACTTATTTACAGCCCCAAATCGGAGCAGTTTACCGTTAAAAAGGGCCCTATTTTTGCAAACTTTATTCTTGCCGATGAAATTAACCGTGCTCCCGCTAAGGTTCAGAGCGCTTTGCTTGAGGCCATGCAGGAAAGGCAGGTAACCATTGGCGATGAAACCTACAAGCTTGAAGAGCCTTTTTTGGTTTTGGCTACCCAAAACCCAATTGAGCAGGAGGGAACCTATCCACTTCCTGAGGCACAGGTTGACCGTTTTATGTTAAAGGTGAAAATTGGTTACCCCAAACTCGAGGAGGAGCGCCTAATTATGCGCGAAAACCTTGCGATGCAATTCCCTAAGCCTGAGAAAGTTCTCAAACCTTCCGATATTGTTAAGGCTCGCCAAGTGGTTCGCGAGGTTTACATGGATGAAAAGATTGAAAAGTATATTCTCGATATTGTTTTTGCAACACGCTTCCCTGCACAGTATAACCTACAGCGCTTTGAGCCCATGATTTCCTATGGCGCTTCACCCCGTGCAACTATTAGTTTAGGTTTGGCATCTAAGGCTTATGCCTTTATTAAGCGACGTGGTTATGTAATACCCGAAGATGTTCGGGCTGTCTGCTTCGATGTGCTTCGTCATCGTATTGGTCTAACCTATGAGGCTGAGGCTGAAAATATTACATCGGAAGATATCATTACCGAAATACTTAATACCATCGAAGTTCCTTAACCAATTATGAAGCCACTGGCTATATCATTCATTACTGCTACAATCGTTATTTTGAGCCAATTGGTTAACGCTCAGAATTACATTGGTTTGCATAAGAATGAAATAGCCAAGCAGATGCCGCAGGAGTATAAAGGTTTCTACTTTGAAAAGGAGGTCAATGTTGACGACCGTGGATTTTTGAAGTATGTAAATACCATTGAGGAGCAAACCATTCTTTTTATGATTGACGCCGATGGCTATTGCACTGCGGTCTCGCGAATGTATAACACGTGGCTATACGATCAGGTAGTTAACGAGTTGAATAGCAAGTATCAACAGGTATCAACCAATAAGTGGCTTGAGGTGAAAGAAGGCAAGAACTACGATTTAATCCTGATAAAAGGGAAATGGTTTCTTACCTTAACCATCAGGCCTCATACTAAATAGTTTAAGCTGTGGAAACTGCTGAACTTCTCAAGAAGGTTCGACGTATTGAGATAAAAACAAGGGGGTTAACCCGTCAAATATTTGCCGGTAAATACCATAGCGCATTTAAAGGCCGTGGTATGGCTTTTAGCGAGGTGCGTGAGTATCGCGTGGGCGATGATATCCGCAGTATCGATTGGAATGTTACGGCACGCTACAATCAACCTTATGTTAAGGTTTTTGAGGAGGAGCGTGAACTTACCGTTATGCTTTTGGTTGATGTAAGCGGTTCGCAAAACTTTGGCTCTACCCTGCAGTTTAAAAGGCATGTGATTGCTGAGGTTGCTGCTGTTCTGGCTTTTTCAGCCATACAAAATAACGACAAGATAGGCGTAATACTCTTTTCCGATAAGGTTGAGAAATTCATCCCGCCACAAAAAGGTAGCAAGCATATCCTCAGAGTCATTAGCGAACTGCTGAATTTTGAGCCTACGGGCAAGGGAACCAATATTGCTGAGGCTTTAAGGTTTTTGACAAACGCCATTAAAAAGCGTAGCACTGCCTTTGTTTTAAGCGACTTTATCGATTTTGATGAGCTAAACAACCAGCCAAGGTTTGCCGATGCCATCAGCATAGCCAATAACAAGCACGATGTTGTGGCCATTAGAATTTATGACAATCGTGAAACACTTTTGCCACCTGTTGGACTTGTGCGCTTTACCGATGCCGAAATCGGAAACGATTTCTGGATTGATACCACAAGTGAGCAGGTTCAAAACCTTTACAAGCAATGGTGGATTACAACTACCGATAATCTGAAACAAACGTTTACCAAGGCTAAGGTCGATTGGGTAGCCGTGCGAACCGATGAGGATTACGTAAAACCCTTATTGTTGCTTTTTAAAAGGAGGTCGAAATGAGCTTGAAACGTTTTGGTTTTATTGCGTTTTCATTGTTAACCTTAACTGTTAACGCCCAGGTTGATCAGTTTGAGATTCATACTTCCTTAAATGCTGATACAATTTTCATTGGCGATAGGGTTGAATTTTCAATTAAAGCAACCGGTAAAGGAAAATTTTCAGTATTCCTTCCCGCATTAGCCGATACCATTCCCGGAGGCTTTACCATCATAGGAAAACCTATTATTGATTCTAGCATTAAAAGTAACGATTGGAGTTACAGTGTTAAACTTCCGGTTACAGCCTTTAACCCGGGCAATGTTAGCGTGACCAAGTTCCCCGTATTGATAAAACAGGGCAATACCATCGACACAACTTGGGTAACATCCAATAGCTTATTTGTTAAGCTTGTGCCCCGCGATACAACACTAAATGATATTAAGGATATTAAACCTCCCATCAAAGAGCCCATCCGTTTCTCGGAGGTTGCCCCTTGGGCAGGATTGGGCTTACTTTTGGCTGTAATAATAGCCCTACTTATTATGTATTTCCGGAGCCGCAAGCAGAACAAGCCTTTCCTTAATCTCTTTAAACCAAAGGAGCCTGCTCATGTTATTGCACTCCGTGAGCTGATGTTGCTTGAGGAGAATAGGGAGTGGGCTTCGGAAAATCCCAAACTCTATTACACTAAACTCGTTGATATACTTCGCTTCTATTTGGAGGGACGCTTTGACATCAATGCCCCCGAACAAACTACAAGTGAGATACTTTCCGAATTAGACAGGCTTGATTTTGATTTTTCAGGTTACATCGATACCCTTCGCGACTTACTCTTTACTTCCGATTTGGTGAAATTCGCCAAACATACCACAACCATCGAGGAAAATCATCGCTATCTAAAGTTTGCTTTCGATTTTGTCAACGGCACCAAGCCTGTAGAGAGTTCAAACGAGGAAGGAACCCAGACTGACTTATTAAACAAGACCGATAAAACCGATTTATCAACCAGTAAATCAAATTAGCCGGTTATGCTTTTAGTTGTTTATGCAAATCCAAAACTTTTATACCTTTTACTGCTAATCCCTTTTTTAGTGGCCTGGTATTTTTACAGGCTGCAAAAGTCAAGGGCGGCTGTAACTATTTCAACCGTAAAGCCTTTAGGTAATGCCGAGAAATCGGTAAAGGTTTACTTGCGCTACTTTCCATTTGCCTTAAGAATGGGGGCACTGGTTTTGGCAATTATTGCTTTGGCTCGTCCACAATCAACCAACATACAGCGTAATGTAACTACTGAGGGAATTGACATCGTTCTATCGATCGATGTATCGGGCAGTATGCTTGCCCGCGATTTTAAGCCCGATAGGCTTGGGGCGGCCAAGGATTTAGGCATAAAGTTTATTAGCGGTAGAACTAACGACCGCATTGGTTTAGTAATTTTTGCCGGTGAGAGCTTTACCCTATGTCCATTAACCACCGATAGAGTTACGCTGATGAACCAGTTTAAAACAATCGATATTGGCGTTCTTGAGGATGGAACCGCTATTGGCTCGGGTTTGGCTACCGCCATTTCCCGATTAAAGGAAAGCGATGCCAAGAGTAAAGTGATAATATTACTCACCGATGGTGTTAACAATCGTGGCGAAATTGCCCCCATGACTGCCGCCGAAATGGCTAGAACCTTTGGCATTAGGGTTTACACCATTGGTGTAGGAACCTATGGAACAGCACCTTACCCTGTTCAAACCCCTTTTGGAACCCGTTATCAGGATATGCAGGTTGAGATTGATGAAGAACTTTTAAAGGGTATAGCTCAAATGACTGGCGGCGAGTATTTCAGAGCAACCAATAACAAGGCCCTTGAGCAGGTTTACCAAAAAATTGACCAGCTCGAAAAATCAAAAATCGAGGTTAATGAGTATGCCAAGCGCGAGGAGAAATATAGAGGTTGGCTATTGGCAGCATTAATATTACTCTCTTTAGAGTTTGTTTTACGTAGAACCTATTTGTTAGGAATATAAACTGGAAAGCCATGTTTCGTTTTTCTAATCCCGAATATCTTTATCTTTTGCTGGTTATTCCGGCTTTTGTGGGGTTATTTTGGTATTCCATCCGTTTGCAGAAGCAGTGGATTAGCAGTTTTGGCGTTTTCCAAACTGTTTTAAAGTTAATCCCGGGACATTCGTTTAAACGTTTATGGATAAAATTTGCCATTGCAGCGGTTGCTTATTCATTGATTATTTTTTCCCTTGCCGGCCCCCAGGTCGGCGCTAAGCTAACCGAGGTAAAGCGGAAGGGCATGGAGATGATCATAGCCCTTGATGTTTCCAACAGCATGCTGGCACAGGATATTAAACCCAGTAGAATTGAGCGCGCCAAGCAAGCCATATCACAACTTATTGATAGGTTTAGTAACGACCGTATTGGTTTGATAGTATTTGCAGGCGATGCCTACATCCAACTTCCCGTTACTAACGATTACGCTTCAGCTAAGCTTTTTCTCTCATCAATAAACCCGGGAATGGTTCCAAAGCAAGGAACAGCCATTGGTAGGGCTATTGAATTAGCCGCCAACTCTTTTTCGTTCAATTCTAGCACTGGCAAAGTGATAGTGGTTATTTCCGATGGAGAGAACCATACCGACGATCCATTAGAAGCCGCAAAAATGGCTGCCGATAATGGCATAGCTATTTACACCATCGGCATTGGCTCACCCGAAGGGGCACCAATCCCTATTGGCAACAATCAAGAGTTTCTGAAAGATAACGAGGGCAAAGTGGTTATTACCCGATTGGATGAGGAAATGTTGACTAAGATTGCAGTTACTGCAAACGGAAAATACGTGAGGGCTACAAACACTCAATTTGGACTACTACCCATTTACGAAGCCCTTAAAAAAGTTGACCGCAAGGAGATTAAGGATAAAATCTATACCGAATTCAATGAGCAGTTCCAATACCTATTGGCTATTGCCGTTGTGCTTTTAATTGCTGAAATACTAATTCTTGAACGTAGAACATCGCTGCTTTCGAGAGTTAACCTTTTTGGCAACGATATAAACCGGGAGGAACTATGATAAGGAATGTTTTAGTCCACTTTATCCTGATTTGTGTTTTAGGTTTCAGCGCTTTTGCTCAAAGCGAGTATAAACTTATCCGCAGGGGCAATAAGGCCTACAGCAAGAACGATTTCCTTGAATCGGAGGTGCAATACCGACAAGCACTTGAAAAGAACAAGTATTCCTTTAAGGCAAACTTTAACCTGGGTGATGCCCTTTACAAGCAAAACAAATTCAATGAGGCCGATTCAATTTATAAGGATATTAACACACCCGGGCTATCCGATGCCGAAAAATCAATGGTTTACTTCAATAGAGGCAATTCTCTTTTTAAGCAAAACAAGTTCAAGGAAAGTGCCGATGCCTACAAAATGGCATTAAAGTATAACCCCACCGATATGGATGCCAAGTATAACCTTTCCGAAGCATTAAGGATGATGCAAAACCAGCAAAACCAGCAGAACCAAAACAACAACCAGCAGCAAAATAACAATAACGACAATAAGGATAAAAAAGACCAAAATCAAAACAACGATAAGAAGGATGATAAAAAGAACAATAATAAGGATAATAAAGATAATCAGAACGATCAGCAAAACAACCAGAATAAGAACCAGCAACAACAACCCAAAATATCAAAAGAGGATGCTGAGCGTATGCTTCAGGCATTAATGCAACGCGAAAAAGAAATTCAGGATAAACTAAATAAAAAACAAGCCAAACCGGTTTCGGGGGCTTCAATTAAAAATTGGTAAACCCTATGAAACGATATCTTAGCACAGCATTACTACTTTTTGCCAGTGGCTTTATTTTAGCCCAGGATATAACATTGCAGGCTTACGCACCCAATTTAGTAGAAGTGGGCGAGCAATTCAGCCTATCGTTTACACTGAATGCCAAACCTTCGGAGTTTAAAGCCCCATCCATTTCCGATTTTGAGATTTTGGCGGGTCCTAGCACTTCCAGTAGCACTAGTATCGAGGTGATTAACGGTAAGGTCACTCAAAGTCAATCATATACCTACACCTACATACTTGCTGCAAGTAAAGAAGGAAAGTTTACCATTGAACCCGCCGAGGCAGTTGTTGGTAAGGAACGCATCCGATCAAATTCTGTTGTAATAGAGGTAGTAAAAACATCATCGGGAACATCTGCCGGAAGGGCTAACCAACAAACATCTCGTAACATCAGGGAAAGTCAAACCGACGATTTGCCAGGCGATGAGTTATTCGTTACTGTTGAACTAAACCGGAAATCGGCCTATGTGGGCGAACCCATTGAGGCTGTTATCAAGATTTACACCCGTGTAAGCATTTTGGCTTTTGAAGATGCTAAATTTCCGGCTTTCGATGGATTTTGGAGCCAGGAGATTAAATCATCGCCAAACGTAAATTTTGAGCGTGCCAATGTAAATGGCAAAATCTATAACGCCGGAGTAATCCGCCGCTACTTGCTTTTCCCTCAGAAATCCGATAAAATCGAAATCGATCCCTTTGAACTGGTTGTGGTTTACCAAGGTCAAAGTTCACGCCCACGCTCAATTTTCGATGAGTTTTTCGGAGGCGGTTTCGAAAACTACCGTAAACGGCTTGTTAGCAAGCCAATAACCATCAATATTAAGAAACTCCCATTGCCTCAACCGCATGATTTTACAGGCGCAGTGGGTAGTTTCAAAATTGACGCTTCAGTCGATAAAAAGAACCTGAAAGCCAACGATGCTTTTACCTATAAGATTAGAGTCTCTGGGAAAGGAAATCTAAAACTTATCGGAAATCCAACGCTTTCTTTACCTTCAACATTCGAAGTTTACGACCCAAAAGTTTCCGAAAACATTTCGGTTGACGAGGGAAATACATCTGGTAGCAAAACCTATGAGTATGTTTGTATTCCCCGAGCAGGTGGTAATTTCAGCCTCGAACCAGTTTCCTTTTCGTATTTCGACCCAGCAAAAGAAAATTATGTTACCCTTAAAACCGCGCCAATAAGTATTACCGTAAATGCCGATTCATCGAGTGCCGGTAACGTAATGGTTGCAAGCTTTGGTAAGGAAGATATCAAGTATATTGGTAAAGATATTCGTTTCATTAAAACTGCGATGCCCTCGTTTAAGCCAAGGGCTGCTTTCTGGGTATCATCAGGCATATACCTATTCTTCTACCTGTTATTTATTGCTCTGTTTGTAGTATTCTCATTCCTTTTCCGTCGATACCGCCAGCGAATGCAGGATGTTGCTTTCATTAAAACCCGAAGGGCTAGTAAGGTGGCTCAAAAACGGTTAAAGGTAGCGTCGCAAATGCTTGAGCAGAACAAAAATGCTCAATTCTTTGAGGAAATTCACAAAGCCATTTGGGGATATGTTTCCGATAAACTTAATATCCCTTTGGCTTCGCTCAACCTCGATAATGCTTGCGAAAAGTTAACTGAGCAAGGTATCGATACCGAAAAAATTGCAACATTTCGCTCCATTGTGGAGACTTGCGAATACGCACGGTTTGCACCAATGGCTGAACATTCGCAAATGACCGATGTCTTCGAAAAAACATTCTCGCTCATTGAGGATCTGGAAGATAAGCTAAAACGAAAGTAAATATCGATAAAAAAATAACTGGCAATGAAACGATTACTCTACATACTTTTGGTGTTAGCTCCAATCAGCCTGTTTGGAAAGATTGCCCAACAAAATGTTGAATCGCTTTTTCAGGCTGCAAATAAGTACTATACCGAGGGAAATTATTCCGAGGCAATTAAGCATTACGAGGCAATCATCTCAACTGGCAAAACAAGTGCTGAGCTTTACTTCAATTTGGGCAATACCTATTTCAAGCTAAACGATATAGCCCATGCCATTCTAAACTACGAAAGGGCATACCTGCTTAATCCTGCCGACGACGATATTGCCTTTAACCTTGAACTTGCCCGCGCTTACACAACCGATAAAATTGAGGCTATCCCCGATTTTTTTGTGGTTAAGTGGTTTAAGTCGATTTCAAACATTCTTAGTTCAAATGCATGGGCTTTTCTAGCCATTAGCTTTTTTGTTCTATCTTTGATTTTACTGGTTATTTACCAGTTTTCAGGAAAATACCTTATTAAAAAGAACGCTTTCATTACTTCGTGGATAACCCTTCTACTCTTTATAGTATCTCTTTCGTTTAGCATTTCGCAGAAGAACAGGATTATTAACTCTAACCATGCCATTATTACCACTTCGGCAATTTCGGTAAAGAGTTCTCCTTCCGATAACTCAAACGACCTTTTTATCCTTCATGCAGGAACTAAGATCGAAACCCTTCGTAATGTAGGCGATTGGTGCGAAATTCGTATTGCCGACGGCAATAAGGGTTGGTTACCCAAATCGGCTTTCGAAAGAATTTGATTAGGGAAAGCAAAACTTGTTCCGAACATCAATTTATTGCCGAAAACCCCAACGATAATTTTAATCAAGAGTTGCCAGTCTTTTTTCGGGACTGGTTGCTTTACCTTTTAGAAACTTTGGTGATCGACATCGCTTTATAATTCCCCTGTCAATCCCGCTTTCTTGCAAATTCGCAATTGGAATTGAACATTTCATCACCTTTTCTGTTTATCTTTCATAACCAAAATATAAACATTA
>LUYY01000267.1 GCA_001603415.1 Bacteroidales bacterium Bact_07
CCGGCTTTTCACCGTTTTCCCTATTAAGCTTTTCAGCACCTATTGTATCTAAATATTATTAAATTGTACCAACATCACTATGAGATATTCTATCATGGGTAATTTTTATTGTCAAACAAAGACAAAATATCGAAAGCCGCCATGCTGATATGTCCAAAACAATGTTGCTTTAGAATTTGTATTGGTAAGTCAGTAAATAATTGGTTGGCGCACTATAATAAGCAGATGTCGTATGATTTACATTATCTTGTCGGTCTAAAACATTGTCAATGCTCAGAATAAATTCATTGTGTTTGTCTGCTTTATAATTTGCGCTCAGTGTCGTCAAGAGATATGGCTTCGTTTCAACAGAATGCTTGGTTGTAGGTGTAAGCACCCTATCGGCCAGATAACTCGCAGTCAAACTTGTCGTCAATTTACTTTGGGTATAGGAAACACCGCCATCCAGTTGCCACCTTCCAAAAGCCCTGTCCCAATAGTCCTTTGTACCGACTTTTTCAGACTGTGCTTTCGATTTGGGGTCACCATAAGTAACTCCATAATTATAGGACCAACCGTTCTCTCCTTGAATCTCTACACCAACTTCAATGCCTGTATTCTTTAAGTCTTCATTCACGGCATAGTACTTACCATCAGATTTACTGAAAGAAATGTTATCTATTATCTTGTAGTTAAACAAAGCCACACGCCATTTATGGTCTTCATGGTCTTTTTTCCAGCCAACTTCATAATGCGTTCCCTTTTGTGGGCGCAAGTCAGGATCTCCTACTACCAGGCTTGTTCCCGTAGAATACATGTTACTGAAGGAAGGCATAACGAAAGATTGTCCTACGCTACCGTAAACACTTTGACTTTTACCGATCTTATGTACATATTGGCCTTGGGCGCTGAAATTATCATAGTTCTTATTCTCATTAGCACCAGTCGTCCAAGTTTCGCGTGCGCTTAAGGTTGCAATATCATTGTTATTTACATTTTTTTCCCATTGGCTATAGATGGAAAAATTATTCCTTGAATAATCTGCTGACGCAACTCCCAGGGACCAGTCTTTATAGCTTTCCTTCGTATAAGTAGTACCAAACAAAACCTTGCTATCTTCCTGCTCCCAAACCTTCTGCACATCATAACCATAAGTCAGATTCTTCTCTTTGTCATCTTTAGCCTTTGGATAGCCTGTAGAAGATCCGGTTGAGCTATAATAATCAGTTCCAAGTGAATGCAATACGTTGGAATTATAAAAAACATTACCTTTTAGTCCCTCATCATCCCTGAAATTAACTTGTATAAAATCTTTATCCCTTTCGTGCCTTCTATCATAACGTACCTGATCAACCAAATAATCAGGATAGCCGTCTCCAAAGGTATAGGCGAACTTGGTAATCGACTCGGCATGATTGTATATCATACTGACATAATCGCTTAACTTATAATTAACAACAACATCATTCTTTTCCGAGCCTCTAAAATCATTGTACATTTCTTTGTCGCCAGGAGCCGAAACATCAGAAATAGTTGAGGAAGTCTTACCAGTACTGCCCCATTTGTCATAATTGTAAGAAATGCCTAA
>LUYY01000268.1 GCA_001603415.1 Bacteroidales bacterium Bact_07
CAATTAATGAGTATGGCAACAGTAAAAGAAAAAATCGAAGAGCTTAAGAAAAAAGAAGCCGAAATCCTTCTTGGTGGAGGTCTCGACAAAATTGAAGCTCAGCACAATGCAGGTAAATTGCTTGCTCGTGAGAGACTTCATTTATTATTTGATAATGGATTTTACGATGAAATCAACAAATTCGTAGAACATTCCGGTGATTCCTTCGGAATGGAGGGCAAAAAATTACCTGGTGATGGTGTTGTTACAGCGATGGGTGCAATTAATGGCCGCCTTGCTTATGCTTCATCTCAGGATTTTACAGTTATGGGTGGTAGCGTCGGTGGTCGCCACGCCTGGAAAATTTGCGAAGTTATGCTTAAAGCATTAAAAAATGGTGTCCCATATATTGCTTTCAACGATAGCGGCGGGGCTCGTATTCAAGAACCTATCAACTCGCTTCGCGGTTATGGCGAAATTTTCTACCATAACGTTTTGCTTTCGGGTGTAGTTCCGCAAATCGCTATTATTGCTGGTCCTTGTGCTGGTGGCGCTGCTTATTCACCTGCTTTGATGGACTTCATTATTATGGTTCAGGGTATTGGCAAATTGTTCATTGCCGGTCCTAATGTTGTTAAAGAGGCAACTGGTGTTGCAATCACTGCCGAAGAACTCGGTGGTGCTATGGCACAAGCAAGCCACAGTGGTAATGTTCATTTCGTTGCACAAAACGATGCCGAAGCAATTGAAATTTGCAAAAGATTGCTTTCATATATGCCTCAAAACAATACTGAAAATCCACCTTCCTATGGTGATGGAACAATTCAAATTATCGAAGACCCTTATCTTAATGAAATTGTTCCCGACGACCATCGCGAAGCTTACGATATGATGGAAATCCTTCTTCGCGTGTTCGACCCTGGTAGCATTATGGAAGTGCAGGAACATTTTGCCAAAAATATGATTGTTGCCTTCGCTCGTCTAAACGGAAACGTTGTAGGTATTGTTGCTAACCAACCAAAAGAAAAATTTGGCTGTATAGATATAGATGCATCGGACAAAGCATCTCGCTTTATTCGTTTCTGCAACGCTTTTAATATTCCGCTTATCTCCTTTGTTGATGTTCCTGGCTTTTTGCCTGGTGTAGAACAAGAATTTGGCGGAATTATCCGTCACGGCGCGAAAATGCTATTCTCTTTCTCTGCGGCTACTGTTCCAAAGGTTACAGTTATTGTGCGTAAGGCTTATGGTGGTGCTTATCTTGCTATGAGTGCTAAAAGTTTAGGTGCAGACCGCGTTGCAGCTTGGCCTACTGCCGAAATTGCTGTTATGGGAGCCGAAGGTGCCGTCTCTGTTCTTTTCAAAGATGAAATTAAAAATGCACCTGACCCAAAAGCTAAACGCAGAGAACTTATCGAAGAATATCGGATTCAATTTGCTTCGCCATATCCAGCTGCCGAATCTGGTCTGGTCGATGCTATTATTGAACCAATGAAAACAAGACAATATCTCTCTATTGCTCTCGAATCTTTGAAGAACAAGAGAGATTTACGTCCACAAAAGAAACACGGACTTATTCCTTTATAGTAGGAGTTATTATGCTCGATAAATTAATCGAACAAGCCGCATTGGTGCTTGTTATTGTTCCTCAAAATCCGAATAGCAAAGAAGTTATTGCAGCTTTGACTTCTTCGCTTAACTCTGCAAACCAGGGGAATAATACGGAAAACATTCAATCTAATCCAATTGACAAAGATACTGTTGCTGCTATTACTGCTGCTGCTAGCTTTGTGCTCGGTCGTGCCTTCCAGATACGTAAAATTAAATTTGTTCGCGACCAGGCAGATTCTTCCTGGTCTCGCATCGGAAAATTGAAATTATTTAGTTCACAAGAATAGAAGGTTTTTTATGAAAAAATTAAGAATAACTGTAAATGGAAAAGAATATGAGG
>LUYY01000269.1 GCA_001603415.1 Bacteroidales bacterium Bact_07
GCGCGGAGCCAGGATTCCGTTGGAAACAGACATTAGATTCAATCCGGACAATCCTGTCAATGACATGGTAAAGGAAAGCGTTCAGCAAATTTCGAAGCCGATTGGTTTTAGCACGGAAAAAACAAATAATCAGGTTCTGGTAGACGTAGACAGAGCAGAAAAAAAAGTTGTCGCTGCCCAGGACTTTAATAATGCCGAGGGGCAGAAAAACACTCCCAATACCATGGTGTCCAAAACAACTGAAAGTAAAGGAGAGGCTGCACCCCCTGTAAATTCGGCAGAAGTAAAACCAGTCAAGAGAGAAACACCTGTTGAAAGAACGGTATCGGCAGAAGATATCAATAAAAGATTTGATGAGCTCTATATGCAATATTTCACTCCGGCTCCTGCACCTGGTATAAAAACAGGAGAACGAGAAAGCGGTAATGTTCTCGCTAAAGGAAATGAAACGATAACCGCAAACTCAAAAATATCTGTCGAAAAAAAAGAGGAAAGCACGACTAAAAATACTGAAAAAGAAATTAAAGTAAATACAGAAACAAAAACACAAGCCAATCAAAATGATAAGAACCATCAAGGTGTAAAAACAGCTAATGAACAAGAAGGAAACGGTGAATTATCCACCGTTTCATCAAAACCCGGCAAGAATTCGGACTCGTCCGATTCAAAGAAAACACAGCAGAAGGAATCCGCTCCGACAGAAATAAATAATGCTCCTTATATTCCTCCGATGTCATAAGGACACAAGAAGCAGAAATATTGTTTTGCATCGTTTTAATAAAAGTTTTTTAGAAATCGGGGGATTGTAATATGGTTGAAAAAAACAGGCAATATGAATGGAGTTCATCTTCATCATCGGAGTCAGTGAAGCAAAAAAACAAAAAAAATAGGCGTCGTCTTTCAAACAAGGATGTAGTTGCCATTATATCCCAGTTTACAAACATGCTTCACTCGGGGCTCTCAATTATTGATATTTTTGAATGTCTTGCCGAGGAAAACAACTCAAAACTTCGTGGTGACGTCCTGATTTGGAAAGGTGAAGTGGCTCGTGGCAAGCCACTTCACATGGCACTTAACGCTGGAACAACTCTTTTCCCCAGTACATTGCTAACTGTTGTAAAAACAGGAGAGGAAACAGGTCAACTTCCAGAGGCGCTCGGTGTCTATGTAAGGGAACTAAAAAGAATTGACTCTACTGAACGCAAAATGCGTTCAGCCATTACCTATCCATCAATTGTCATAGGTGTGTCGGTTATTCTTTTGGTTGTGCTTTTTACCATAGCTCTTCCAAAACTGGAAACCATGTTTACAGCAGTTAATGTTCCACCGAAGGGAATAGCAGCTGTCATTTTCGGCATGGGCAGGTTTCTGTCAGGTATAGGAACAAAACCGTTGTTGATACTCGCTGTTATTTTTGATATCTGGTTGTTTTCTCCGGCTGGTAAGGGCGCTGTTATTCGTTTTTTCTCTTTTATTCCTGCGGTTCGAAAGATTATGGATTTATCAGCCTGGGGTATTTTTTCCGCCCAGTTAGGGATTGCTCTCAACGCCGGATTGAGTGTAGTCCATTCGTTTGAGATAGCGCGGGAAAATGCTCCCAAAACATTGGGCGGGAGCACCTATGACCTTCTTCTTAACGGAATAGTCCAGGGCAAGAGTTTGCTTGAAATACCAAATGTTGAGTTCCCTCCATACATTAAGGGGTATATTCGTGTTGCCGAAAGAACGGGTGGGCTTGCTGAAGCTTTTGCCAGCATAAGTGAATATTATTCTAATGAGGTCAATGAAAAAATCTCCACATTTTCGCAGTCCGTGGAACCAATTCTTATGCTGATAGTTATTTCTGTCGTTGGGATGGTTCCGGTTGCAGTTATAAAAGCAATGAGCGATATGTATGTAGCCGTTTTATCAACGGTTGCCAAATAAACGAGAAAAATAGAAAGGAGAATGAAGGATGTCTTTTTACTCAAGAGAAACAATTCGTCTTGTATCCTTGATTGGTGTTTTAATTGCTTTTTTGGCAGGATACATGATTATAGACACCGATTATGTATCTCCCATGGAAAGAAAAAATAGAACATTGACAGTCAAAAACATGGAAATGGACAAAAAACTCCGCGAAGATATCGTTCTCGTTGAATCCTATGCCGACCGGGCAAAACAAATGAACGACAACATATTTAACGAGGGAGTAAAGAGCGGGACCAAACTTAGCGCTATGTCAGGGCAGGAACTTTTTCTCCTTCCACGGTGGCGATTTATGAGAAA
>LUYY01000270.1 GCA_001603415.1 Bacteroidales bacterium Bact_07
TCTAAAAACACAAAAATTATATTATTTTTAATGTTACTTTTGCATTGATTTTCCGTATATTTGTTTGATAAGAAGATTGATGAAATCTACTTTAAAAAAGAAAGTTGTATGGATCCATTAAAGGTTAACGGTACCAGCCAATATCCAACTATCACCCTCGATAAGGATTCAGGTATTTTTGAGTTTAAGGGAAACTCCTTGCCTGAGGATGCAAAAGCGTTTTATGAGCCAATTATAGCATGGATTGAGGAATACGCAAAGAATCCGAATCCTGAAACTATTGTTCGCTTTAAAATGATTTACTACAATACTCCCAGTTCAAAAATGCTTTTTCAGATTCTAAAACGATTTGAGAAAATTGCTCAAGATGGGCATAAAATATCCATAATATGGCTATACAACGAGGATGATATCGATATAAAAGATGCCGGAAAGGACCTATCGAACCACATCAAGGTACCATTCAAGCTCGAATCATACAAGGAATAAAAAAAGGCCTTTATGGCCTTTTTTTTATTCCTACTATTAACGGCTACCAATCGGTAGTGTAGCTGTGATTATAAATTCTGTAGGTTTTTAGTTCGCCTGAAGCATCACGGTAATGAATGTATCCTGATAGTAAGGAAAGTGTTTTACCCGAAGAAGAGGTTTCGGCAACCTTCAAGGCCTGATCGGAGTTAATCTTTAAGGTATGGTTACCTTTCCCTTTGAACGATTGACCAATATTTTCAATAACAACCGGGGGTAGTCCTTTCCACTCCAATACTACCTTTTCAACCACAAATGGGGAATCGTACTTTGAGCGAATGGTCATATCAACTATTACTCCATTCACCGTAGCATCATCCTTAGAAATGGCATTCATGTGAATGGGATCAGTTAAAAAGATTGATGCCTTATTGGCTGCCACATCAAAGTAGAAAGGCTTTTGAACCGTTACGCCACCAAACATATACTTTACAAGGATATTATTTTCAGGATCCTCGTAACAATTCTCGTAATTATACTTAATCACTACATTGTCGGTGTTATTTACTACCGAGGTTATACGAGCACATTCCGACTTGGTGGTGGGCTTTTTAGCAGTAGATATGGCGCGTCCGTTCAACCTAAGATAATACTTAAGCTCACCTAAGTTGCTTTCCAGCTCAACAAGTTCAATTGAGCCAAGAAGCGATTTATATCGGGTAATTCCAAGGTTACACTGGTCAACCCTGCCATCCATGAAGTAATCCTTAAGCGAGGTGAGCTCGGCAATGTTTTTCTCGATCTGCTCAATCGATTCAACCTTATCAACCTGATCCAGTAAATCCTCCATTTGTCGGGTTAGTTCGCGGTCACGCATCTTATAGTCAAGCACCAGCATTTTTAGTTCACTTTCCGGGAAAGGATACTTAATATGGTAAATAAAGTAAACCGATTTGTCGGCACGCTGACGCTTTTCCCAGTAAAACTCGCTAACCTTGGATATTGAAATGCCCTGCAAAAAGGGAACTTTACCCGACTGCGTGGTTGTAGTGGTGGCAAATTTTTCAAGGAATGCATTAACATTATTGTTATAGTTGGCCTCCTCCTTGCGTACCTCGGAGCTTGCTTTGACATTCTCCGCTACCGACGAAACAATTTGTGCTTTTACATTCGAAAGGGCATCTTGCTGAGCGTCCTGTGCGGTAGGCCCAGTACCGGTAACTATTATAAAATCCTTTTCCAAACCATTCACCCATTTGGGTTGTTTTCCGCTTTTCTCCAGAAGTTTATCTTGGGCAAAGGTTAAACTTACAACACCCAGAATGGATAAAGCCAGAAGCAATATCTTTTTCATACACTTATGTTTTTTACCCCAAAAGGGGATTGGCAAGTAAAATAATTTTTACAAAAACAGCAACCCCATTAGCTGGGGCTGCTGTAGCAATTGAATTGGAATATTACGGGCGTTCCTTGGCCATTTTATCCATTTCTTCGTTGAATACCTGCTCAAATTTCATCTTGTCGTAATCGAGTTGCAACTTCTGATCCTTTGAAATACGATCCTTAATATTGTTCAAAACTTGATCCTTTGGAACTTGAAGTGCATTGAACACTTGGTAACGACCTTCTTTTTGGAAAGTTTTTGTACAAGCAACCTCAACATTATTCAGTTCCTGGTTGATCACTTCACGGGTCATCTGCTCAAACTTCTGTTCAAATTCCATGGCATCGCCAACCTGACGCTCATTAACATAGCGGTCGGCAACAGCCTTCATGGTAGTGCTAATACTACGTGAAAGGTTGGTTTGCGCATCGATACGAGCTTTACTCTTAGCAGTACTCAAATCGCTGCTAATGCCATTACCAGTGCCACGGAAGTACTTGGCGTCGGTATGGAATTCATCATCATTACAAGGCACATTTACTTCCTTTCCTAAAGAGTTGTCTGCAGCCTTCTTTGAACCACCACAACTAGCCAGCATAAAAGCAAAGGTGAAAATGCCGGCAACCATTAATAAATTTCTCATTTTCATAGTCATTCTGTTTTTTGGTTAAACTTAAAATCAACTAATTACAAAATTATAGGTATTATTTTTTCTGGTAAAGCCAACTCCAATCCCAATTGAAGTAAGGAGCAGCACCCCAGTATGCCCAAGCTACTGCAATTTCCTTGCCAGCTTGTATCATCATTTTATCTTTTTCAATGGAATCGTCGTACTGTTTCATTTTGAAGTTCCATACGTTGGCGCCATCGGCCAGCATTTTCTGGGTAATTTCATCGGTTAGGCGAACGGCATCGGCATAGCACTCCATGTCGGGAGTAATTTTTCCGAGGTACTCGGCAGCCTTGTCGGCATTCATGTTAGCCCATGCAGCCTTAGCGCCTGCCATGTACTCAGTACATTTGTAGTTGGCGTACTGCTTGTAAATCTCAACCGACAAATCCATGCTCTTATCAAAGCATTCGCGGCAAACATCGGGTACCGATAGGAGAACGAAAAGCGCTTCCTCATACTTTTTCTGTCCGGCAAGGGCTTGTGCACCCTTTAGCACAACATCGCATTGGGAGTTGTAGTATTCTACAATCTTTTCCTTTCCCTTTTCGATGAATCCTTTGAACTGACCTGCTTTTACATTTATGTTTTTTAGAGCTTGGATGAAAGCCTTCTCTTCGGTTTGACCAACACCTTTAACAGCAATATTGGTTTGGCTGAAGATATTCTGGCTTGCTGCATCAACAATGTAAAAGGTAACATCAAGATTCACAGCCTGCATGGGAGGTGCAGTAGGTGTAATTTCCTTGCTGATTTCAGTTACAAGAGGTACAATGCAAAATCTTGGGTTTGCAGCAGTAGCACCTAACCCATTTTGGGTGGCAATTTGGCTCATCTTATTTACAAGCATTTGCCTTGCCTCTTGAGGAATACCAGTAGCCTGGTCTGGAACAATTGCTGCAAGGGCAATACGTCCAAGATCATCGGTTTTACCCTGGCTGTTCTGTGCGCTTAGGTTTAATCCAAAGCCTATTAACGCAACCCATAGAATAATTATCTTTTTCATGACATCAGATTTACTTTTCGCCAAGTATTAACCATGCCTCGCCTAAACCTCTGAGGTAAAGTTTTGATGGAACACCTAAACCATTGAGGTACTTACGAAGGTCGATAACAAATGAACGGGAATCAACAGCACGCTGACGGCCTTTGTCGTCGGTACGCATCATGGGAATACGCACTTGTTCAAACTTCATAAAGTTTTCGGTTGCATCGGAAAGGCTAAAGCGGCCCTGAACGCAGTTATCGGCAAACCAGTCTTCAATTAACTCGGAAAGTTCTTTACCATCGCTACCGAATTCCGATTCAAGGTTCTGCCCCCAATTTGACCACACCTTAATTTGAACCTTAACCTCACGCCCATTGGCAAACATATCCTCAAAATGGCGCATAAGGCCAGCATTGAAGTTGTCCATGTGGCTAAGCACAGCCTCCTCAAGGAGAAGTTCGGGCGAAGCAGCGGTAGAAGGATTGCCTGCACCGGCAACACCAGAAACCTGCTTGGCTGTGTAAGCATCGAGCCCTTTAAGGTTAAAAACTATATACTTCTGCGGGCCTTGACGTTTAACCTCAAAGTCCAGATCCATAATGATATCGGCCTTGGCAACACGCTTTAAGGCATCAATTGGGCTTTCGGCCATCTCCGAGCCGCTCGATGAGCTAGTGAGCATTGATGACTCTGCTCGTTCCTGTTCAAGATTCTTAAGTTCCTGTTCAAGATCTTTAAGAGGAAAACCTCTATCGGCCATTATTTGACCCATTTTGGTAATTACCAAGCGTAAATCGGGGTCGGTTTGCAGAGCTGTTTTGTAGTCAGGGAGAACCTGCTTCAGGCCCTGATTGTTAAACTCCATTTTGTACCCGCGGCTAATGCAGTACTGGTCGCTGGGAACAACCATGATTATAGGCTTTTTGGCTTGACCAAATGCTATAACCGCCAGAGCAAGCAACGAAATTGATAGTAGTAGTCGTTTCATATTTACATCATGTATTAGAATCCTGAATCGAGACGGCGAGCAATGCCATCGGCTTCGAGCTGTTTACGAAGGGCATCGTACATAACCTGAACGTAGATTGCTACCTTGTAGCCCTTCTTCATCTTTATTCTATCCTCGCCAGAGGGATCGGCATCGTTAGTAACCGCAATGTACTGGAGGTACTTACCCCCAACCTCAAAAAACTTATCGAAGTAGTCGGCATGGATTTGTTCAGCGTTGGGCTGGGAGCAAATGGGAGGAGTTGGAGCAGAGCCTGCACCACCGGGGAGTCCTTTAAATATACATGCTGCTACAGCAGCCTCTTTGGCATTCATAACTGCAGCGCCAACATCCTTACCGTAACCCCAAACTTTAAAAACCTTGGTACCATCCTGTCCAACGCCAACAGGCTCAATCTCATAGTTATACTGGCTATTCCATAAAATCTTCCGCTCCTTGCGGGTTTGTGCATTGGCCGGTAATACCATTACCATAGCAAGCACTGCAACCGTAAATCCTAATAAAACTTTTCTCATACACTTACTATTTTAGAGTTAGAACATAAATTTAATACCAAACATTGTTGCTGCACCTTTACGGTCAGTGAATATTTCGTCCCATTTTAATCCGGTATCACCATTATCGTTTTCGGCATTACCTATAAACGAGTATGAACCAATACCTCCCATTAGCTGGATGTTATGTTTCAAATTTAGTGCCAAATTTGCACCGG
>LUYY01000271.1 GCA_001603415.1 Bacteroidales bacterium Bact_07
TTAATTTTATTGACTTTACGGGTTGATTTAACAAAAAAAAGATTTACATTCGAATTAAATTTGGGTTAAGTGTTTTTTAAAAACTTTTTTAATTGATAATAAAATCTGACTGGCCATGCGTAAATTGTATAGCACAATAGTTTTAGTAACAATTGTTGCTTTTAGCTTCAACCTTTCCAATGCTCAGAACTTGGAAATAAAAATTGCTACTCCCAACGGCAAAACCGACTTTTGTGCCAATCAAACTATAACGCTTGTAGCACAATACAATGTCGAAACCAATGATATTGCTAGTCGACGATGGGATGGCGATATGTCAATAGTAGAAAAAAATCTTGGCGATATCCTCGTCATTAGGCCAAAAAAACATGGTGTTTACACTTTTACCATTTACCTAAAAGATAATTACGGTAACGAAGTTTCTGCCTATGTAATAATCAATGTAAAACCTATTTTTAAACCGATTTTAAAAGTTAAAAATAGCGGGATAGAAATTAACCTTAAAGGGAATAACAACGGCGTTAATTTTTCATATTACATCAACAACCGATTGGTTAACGAGGATGAATTTAAAAATTCAAAACAACCCGGTAAATATTATGTGATTGCAACAACCCCCGATGGATGCTCAGCCTCGAGTAGTATTGTTGAAATTCCATAATGGTTACCCAAGTATTAGATTACTAAACGGATAATATCAACTCATATGAGTGAAAAATATAAGCAGATGAAAGCACACAATACTTTCCGGAAGTTATTACAAGCAGCATTGATGCTCCTTGTGATATCTGCATTTGAAATAAGCCCTGCGCGTGGGCAGTTTACTGTCACCATTGTTCCATCGGGTGGGCAGACGCAGGTTTGTCAGGGTTCCGGTTCGTTTACGCTTACCGTTAAAATAGAGAATGGTGTTGGTGACCCAGGTAATTACACCTATACATGGTCAGGCGACACACACGTGCTAACCATTCTTCCACCGGGCGATGTAGCCATTCTAAATACCAATTCCCCTGCAACCATCTATAATTTTACTTGCCAGGTTGAAGATGAAGGCTCAAACATTGCTTCTGATAATATCAGCATCGAAATTCTTCAATCGCCTACTTCATCGATATCTACTACCGATCCAACAACTTTCTGTCAGGGTGGCTCTGCGCTCTTAAAAGCCACCACAGGAGTGAACTATGCTTACCAGTGGCGAAAAGATGGGGCTGATATCAGTGGTGCAACAAACGATCAGTATAGCGCAACAATAACTGGCGCATACCTTGCAAGGGTTACGCTAACAACAACAGGATGTTCCAGGCTTTCGAACGCCATTAACATTAAGGTTAACCCCCTACCCAATGTTACTGCCAGCAACGATGGTCCAGCCTGCTACAATGGTACAATCAATCTCACCTCCACTCCCAATGGAATGGTTTCATACAACTGGACTAGCAATTCCACCATCCCATTTACTTCAAGCGTCCAAAACCCATCAATAACTAACGTCACACCTGATAATTCAGGTGATTACACGGTAACCGTTCAGGATACCAACGGCTGTATAAACTCAGCTCAAACTACAGTTCTGGTATATGATCAGCTTAAAGGCGGCACCATAGGAAGTGATCAAACCATTTGCTATAATGGCGATCCAAATCCATTTACCAGTATAACTTCACCAAGTGGTGGTAACGGAAGTTGGACCTATCAATGGCAAGAAAAGGTAGGCGCAGGGAGCTGGACTAATATTTCAGGGGCAACTGGCTTAACCTATGATGCACCTGCCGGACTTACCCAAACCACACAGTACCGTAGAGCTGCAACCACATCCTGTGGTACAGTTTACTCCAATGCAATAACTGTAACTGTTTACGCTGCATTAAACGGCGGAGCTATTAGCTCCGATCAATCTATTTGTTACGCTGGCAATCCATCGGCATTTAACAACGACTCACCTGCCTCAGGCGGCGATGGCACCTTCACTTACCAGTGGCAGCAAAAAGTTGGTGCTGGAAGTTGGACTGATATTGGCGGCGCAACCGGATTAACTTACGATGTTCCGGCCGGCCTTACCCAAACCACCCAGTACCGTAGGGTTGCTACTAATACTTGTGGTGTAGTTTACTCCAACGAGCTTACAGTTACCGTTTTTGACCAGGTAACAGGGGGAACAATTGGGTCGGATCAAAGTGTTTGCTATAACGGCGACCCGGCAGCATTTACCGATTTAGTGTCTCCAGCAGGGGGTACTGGTGCCTGGACATACAGTTGGGAGCAAAAGGTTGGCGCAGGATCATGGACATCAATTGCCGGTGCCAATGGTTTAACTTACGATGTTCCTGCCGGAATTACTCAAACTACCCAATACCGCCGTAAAGCAGAAAATGCCTGCGGTTTTGCATACTCAAACGTGATTACCGTTACCGTCTATCCTCAACTTGATGGGGGTACAATTACTGGCAACCAATCGCTTTGCTATAACTCCGACCCAGATCCAATTACCAGCACAGTTGATCCATCAGGAGGCAATGGTCCCTGGACTTACAGCTGGGAGTACCAATCGAACTGCGCAGGCCCATGGATTACTATACCCGGGGCCAACGGTTTAACCTACGACCCACCTGCCAATCAAACCGAAACACGTTGCTACCGTAGAGTTGCAACCAATAGCTGCGGAACAGTATATTCAAACACTGTTACCAAAACCATTTACGCCGATATCAATGGCGGCATAATTGCTTCGGATCAAACGGTGTGTTATGGCGACGACCCTGCTGCATTTACTAATAGTTCAGCAGCAAGTGGGGGTAATGGCGCCTTCACATACTTCTGGGAACAGGATACCGGAAGTGGTTGGACTACCATTGCAGGCGCTAACGGCTTAACTTACGATCCACCTGCTGGTATTACCCAAACTACAAGTTACCGAAGGGGCGCAACCAATAGTTGTGGTACTGGCTACTCCAACACCCTCACAGTTACAGTTGCTCCTGCTGTTAATGGTGGTGTAATAAGCACCCCTGCTCCGGTTTGCTATAACGGCGACCCCGCAGCATTCACCAACGTTACCTCACCAAGCGGTGGTAGTGGAGCATGGACTTACGACTGGGAGTACAAGGAAGGGGCTAGCCCATGGACTTCGTTAGGTGTGAATAGCCTTACCTACGATATTCCTGCAGGTCAAACCGCAACTCGAACCTATCGAAGGGTGGCCACCAACAGCTGTGGTACCGGATACTCCAACGAGGTTACCGTAACAGTTTACCCCGATATTTCTGCTGGCTCCATTAATGGTGATCAAACCTTATGCTACAATAGCGACCCACTTCCATTGAACAATGTAACATTACCATCGGGAGGCGACGGCACATGGACCTATAGCTGGGAATACCAATCGAACTGTGCCGGAGGATGGACCAGTATTGCCGGGGCCACCGGTTCAAGTTACGACCCTCCCGCCGGGCTTACCGAA
>LUYY01000272.1 GCA_001603415.1 Bacteroidales bacterium Bact_07
GGGCAGTCTGACAGTACCTTTGTTAAAAAAATAATAAGACTTTAAAAATAAAAAAGAATGGCGCCTTTGTGGACACAGAGACGCCATTCTTTTTTGTATAAATGAGAATAATTTGTGAACAAATGTAACCCATAAATAAACATATCTTTATAAGTAACGAGTATGTACTGCTTGAATGGAACATAAAGCAAGTAAATCAGGCGATAGTGGCAATGCTTTACCACAATAGGAATTAGTGTTACAATCTAAGTGTAAACGGGGTTACACTTCTGCGTGGTTCTCGTTAATATGCTCACTTGAGTGAGATATTTTGATGAAAGCTCAAAAAGGAGGGTTATCATGGATTATTTTTTGATTTTCGGTGATCCGTTATTCAAGGTCATTCCGGCAATAATCATGGCTCTGTTGCTGCTTCTTCTTGCCTGGATCGTCGCTGGTCTGGCCAGAAATTTAAGTTTGAAGATTCTCAAAAAGCTAAAAGTGGAAAAGTATACAGACAAATTAGGGCTTGCAGACGAGGAAACTGGTTGCTCGCTGGATTTTTTTGGGGATTTAGCTTTCCTTGTTGTCTTTTTGCTTTTTATCCCAAGCGTTCTTGAGAGGTTGGGCATGAGAAACATTTCAGTACCTATTTCTTCATTCGTCACCAAGATTATAGATTTCATACCGAATGTGATAGCGGCTGGAATAATCCTTGTGGTTGGATTCTTCGTAGCAAAAATTATTTGCAGATTGTTAACGCCTATGTTGAAAAAAATGAATATCGATAAAATTCAAGAGAAGGCTGGCATTGCAGCCTCCGATACTACCAGTTTATCATCTATAATTACTTATCTTGTTTATGTGTTGATTCTCATCCCTGTGATCACTGCAGCCTTACAAGTTCTCAATGTTTCGGCTATATCTGAACCTGCGATCGCTATGTTGGAAAAGGTTATCCTCTTCCTTCCGAACATGTTTGTCGCTATCGCAATCGTTATCATCGGGCTCTTTATTGCGAGAATAGTCGGCAAGCTTCTTGACGATATCCTGTCCGGAGTCGGCATGAATTCAATGGTTCGGAAGATGGTCGCAACTGATGACTATCCGTTGAGGAGTTTATCTTTCTCCAGAATTATTGGCAAAGCGGTAGAGTATATCATTGCCTTCCTGTTTCTTGTTCAAGCTTTTAATGTTTTGCAACTTGAAGTTTTACAATTAGTGGGCGGGGCAATCATTGCCTATTTGCCGCTTGCCATAAGTGCGATTATAATTATGGCAGCAGCACTGTTCTTGGGCAACTGGATTGGGAAAATTCTTGGTGAAAAGTGTCGTCACGGAAAAGTTTGTGCTTCATTGGCAAAAATATTGATTTTGGTTTTTGCCTTCTTTATGGCGCTTGGCCAGCTGGGAATAGCGCCAGCTATAGTTAACGCCGCTTTTATCATTATTCTGGGTGCGGTTTCGATAGCTTTTGCGGTTGCTTTTGGTCTGGGTGGCAAAGATTTTGCAGCGAATATTTTAAAGAAAATGGAAGAATGCAATAAGCAAAAAGAAGAGAATAAGGAATAA
>LUYY01000273.1 GCA_001603415.1 Bacteroidales bacterium Bact_07
TTCCGATCTATTGTGGAAACCCCGCTGATGAAGCAGTACCTGAGTATCAAGCGCAACCACCCCGATGCCATACTGCTTTTCAGGGTTGGCGATTTCTACGAGACATTTGGCGAGGATGCCATTAAAACTTCGGAGATTTTAGGTATAACCTTAACCCGCCGCGCAAACGGTGCAGCATCGTTTGTGGAGCTGGCTGGCTTTCCACACCATGCCCTTGACACCTACCTGCCTAAACTAGTACGAGCCGGACAAAAGGTGGCCATTTGCGAACAGCTTGAGGACCCTAAAAAAGCCAAAGCCATTGTAAAAAGGGGAATTACCGAACTGGTTACTCCCGGTGTTTCGTACAACGATAATGTTTTGGAGCGTAAGGAGAACAATTTCCTGGCCTGCGTCTATCTCGATAAAAAAGCGGGAGGAGTAGCTTTTCTGGATATATCCACCGGTGAATTCTATACCTCCGAGGGAAACCTTGACTATGTTGATAAGCTAATCAATAACTTTAAACCCAAGGAGATACTTGTTGAGCGAACAAAGTACAAGGATTTTCTGGAGCAATTCGGAAGTAAGCACTACATAACCCGACTCGACGAGTGGGCTTTTAACGAGGATGCTGCTCGCGAGAAACTAACCAAGCACTTTAAAACCCAATCGTTAAAAGGCTTTGGTATCGATTCATTGCGGTTTGGCATTACCGCTGCTGGTGCCATTCTCTACTACCTTGATGTAACCCAACACACACAAATAGGCCACATACAGAGCATTTCACGTATCGATGAGGATAGCTTTGTATGGATCGACAGGTTTACCTCACGCAACCTGGAGCTGTTCAGCTCCATTAACGAGGGAGCTAAAACTTTCATTGAGGTTATCGATAAAACCTCATCGCCCATGGGTGCCCGCCTGCTAAAGCGCTGGGTGGCCTTACCCCTTAAAAGTATCGACTCCATCAACGACAGGCTAAACGTGGTAGAGCTCTTCGTTAAAAACGAGGATATGCGCACAACCCTTACCGACAAGATAAGGGAAATGGGCGATGTGGAGCGTATCATATCAAAGGCAGCAGTGGGTCGTATTCAGCCCCGCGAGATGGTTCAGCTAAAAAATGCCCTATGCCTGATTGATGAGGTTAAGGCCATTTGCGACCAAAGCGCTGAGCCCACCCTGCTTCGAATATCGGAGCAGCTGAATCCCTGCCACCGCATACGCGAGCGCATTGAGCTGGAAATTGTGCCCGATGCACCCATGATGCTTGGTAAAGGGCAGGTAATTGCCAGAGGCGTTAATGCCGAGCTCGACGAACTAAGGGACATTTTGTTCTCCGGCAAAGAATACCTATTAAGTATTCAGCAGCGCGAATCGGAACGAACGGGTATACCATCGCTCAAGGTTAACTTCAACAATGTTTTTGGCTACTACATTGAGGTTAGGAACACCCACAAGGATAAAGTCCCAGCCGATTGGATCAGGAAGCAAACCCTTGTATCGGCTGAGCGGTACATTACACAGGAACTCAAGGAGTACGAGGAGAAAATCCTTGGCGCCGAGGAAAAGATTTCCGAACTGGAGCAAAACCTTTACCAAAATCTGGTTCACAGCCTTGCCGAGTATGTAGGATCAATACAGCTAAACGCCTATTTAATTGCCCAACTCGATTGCCTGCTCTCGTTTGCCCATTGCGCAGCAGAGTTTCGCTACAGCAGACCGCAGGTAAACGAAGGTGATGCGATTGACATTAAACAAGGACGACATCCTGTAATTGAGCGTATGCTCCCGGTTGGCGAGCAGTACATAGCCAATGACGTTTACCTCGATACCCGAGAGCAACAAATAATTATAATTACAGGACCAAACATGGCCGGTAAATCGGCATTGCTCAGGCAAACCGCCTTGATTGTGCTTATGGCACAAATGGGCTCGTTTGTCCCAGCCGAGGCAGCATCAATTGGTATTGTAGATAAAATATTCACCCGTGTTGGCGCTTCCGATAACCTTTCGCTGGGCGAATCGACCTTTATGGTCGAAATGCAGGAGGCGGCAAGCATCCTGAACAACGTGTCACCCCGAAGCTTAGTGCTGCTCGATGAAATAGGCCGTGGAACATCAACCTACGATGGCATTTCAATTGCCTGGGCAATTGTTGAGTACCTGCACGAACACCCCAGCGCAAGGGCAAAAACGCTCTTTGCTACGCATTACCACGAACTGAACGAGATGGAGAAATCGTTCTCCCGTGTAAAAAACTACAATGTTACCATAAAAGAGGTTAACAATCAGGTAATTTTCCTTCGTAAACTTGTTCGTGGCGGAAGTGAACATAGTTTCGGCATACACGTTGCCCGTATGGCAGGCATGCCACCAAGCGTGGTAAAACGCGCCAACGAAATTCTTGCCGAACTTGAAAGCTCAACTCAGCGCCAATCGTTAAGCAAGCCGGTTAATGAAATAGGCACTCACCGCGAGGGTTACCAGCTAAGCATTTTCCAGCTCGAAGACCCCGTGCTAAAGCAAATACGCGACCAGATTAAGAAGATTGATATCAATAACCTCACACCCATTGAGGCGCTTAATAAGCTCAATGAGATTAAGCGCCTTACTGGGCTTTAACCCTACTCCCAAATACCCTTCACGCTCAGGTAGCGCTCGCCTGTATCGTAGGCAAAGGTTAAAATTCTGGGGTTGGCCTGTTTTACTGACAGCAGCTTTTTAACGGCTGCAACATTTGCACCGGTTGATATCCCAGCTAAAATCCCCTCAGTTCGGGCAAGTAACCGCATGCATTCAAACGCCTCATCAGCTTTAATAGTAATAATTTCATCTATCACTCCACGGTCGAGGTTTTGGGGCACAAAACCAGCTCCAATACCCTGAATGGGGTGCGAACCCCGTTGACCACCTGAAAGAACAGGCGAGTCGAACGGCTCAACTGCAATTACCTGGATGTTGGGAAATGCAGCCTTTAGGCCCCGGCCAACCCCGGTTATATGTCCAGCTGTTCCTACTCCTGCAACAATAAAATCAACCCCCTCGGGGAAATCGGCTAAAATCTCCTTGGCTGTGGTAAGTGAGTGTGTATTTGGATTGGCGGGGTTAGCAAACTGCATGGGCATCCAAGCCGAAGGAATACTGGAAAGAATTTCCTTAGCCTTATCAATTGCTCCTTGCATACCCAACGCTGCCGACGTTAGTACAATTTCAGCACCATAAGCCTTAAGAAGGGCTCTCCGTTCAACCGACATGCTTTCGGGCATGGTTAATATCAATCTATATCCCTTTATGGCGGCAATCATTGCTAGTCCAATTCCCGTATTCCCTGATGTTGGCTCAACTATAACACTGCCCGGCATCAAAAGTCCTTCCCTTTCGGCATCCTCAACCATAGCTAGGGCTGCCCTATCCTTGATACTCCCGCTCGGATTGCGCCGTTCATCTTTAAGCCAAACCTCAGCGTTTTGAAATAGCCTATTCAACCTTACGTGCGGCGTATAACCTATTGATTTGTCGATACTCAAATACTTCATGGCTCTTTACATTTTAGTTTTATACTTATTTTGCCGAACAATCACTTTGCTCTCATGGTAAACCACTGAATAAGGGGGAACACTTTTAACCAACCAAACATTGCCGCCAATTACACTATCATGTCCAATCACGGTCTCGCCCCCAAGTATGGTGCTGCCGGCGTAAATAATCACATCGTTCTCGATAGTTGGATGACGCTTGGTTGTGGCTAAACTCTTCGATACACTTAACGCGCCAAGTGTTACTCCCTGGTATATTTTTACCCTATCCCCTATTTGGGCAGTTTCACCAATCACTATTCCGGTTCCATGATCAATACAAAACTGCTGACCAATAGTTGCGGCAGGATGAATATCGATGCCCGTTTTGCTGTGGGCGTATTCCGTAATCATCCGCGGCAGAATTTTTACCCCCAACCTATACAGCAGGTTTGCTAATCGGTAATGGATGATGGCATAAAACCCTGGGTAGGCAAGCAGTACCTCTTCAAGGCTTTCGGCAGCCGGGTCGTTATGGAAAATAAAGTAGGCATCGCCTTTAAGTGTAATTAACTCGTTCGGTAGGCCTTGAAAAAAGAGTTCCGAATGCCTTTGGCATTGATCTGTATCGGTGTTAAAGTGTTGTAACGCATCCATAAGCCTGGCGTAGGACTTTTGAATATTAACTTTTGGCTCTACTCCAAGTAACCTATCAATTACAAGATCAGTAAAACTTTCACTTAATCCCGCCACTTTACGCTGTATTTCAATGTAACTGGTTTTATTCCTAATCATATTCTTGTGCTTAGTGGTTTTAGTATTTGATTCACATAAAAATAAAAAAAGCCCCTCCGCTCATACCGGAAGGGCTTGCATTATGATTTGATATGCCTAATCAACATCGCAAAAAGCTATACCCTTGCGGTACAAACCTATACCACATACAACAACAGGTTACAGCTATGCATACAATGCTTCTCATGCAACAAAGATAATTAAATCCGAATTCGTCAATTAAGTAATTAAATGTTTTTTGTGCTTCTATTGGCTAATCTGCTCTAAAATATTACTGCGTTCCTATTTTTTAGCCCGGTTAAATTTGTTAATCTATGGCATAGATTTAACTGTTCACTTTCCCTCTAAATTCATCGAGATCCATCATTTTCCGTCTTTTTCGACTCATTTCTGCTCAAAATCACGCATTTAACTTTTAAAGTTTAACGGTTCACGTTTAACAAACTAAAACTTCCTCTAACTTCTTCTAACTCCATCATATTCCGTTTATTCCGAATCATTCCGATTCATTCCTCAAGAAATTAGCCCTATTGAATTTTTTAATTCATGGCACTTAGGTTAAACATGCTTACCATTCAGAATTAAAACAGCCTGGTTAAGCCTAGTTAGTGTTTCATCTTTGCCTATAATTTCACAAATATCAGCTATTCCAGGCCCTTTCGATTCGCCAACAAGGCATAACCTTATGGCATTCATAACCTTTCCCATACCATAGCCCTTAGAGTTAATGAGTTCTTTTAAAGCCGTTTCGATTTCATGGGATGACCAAGCTGATAAGTTTTTTAGAGTTTGGCTAACATCGTTTATAATATCGGGTGTTTCGGGCTTCCAATGCTTAGCAACAGCCTGCAGGTCGTATTCCAGCGGGCGTTCAAAGAAAAAGTTTGTTTGCCCCCAAAGCTCATGTACAAAGTTTACACGTTCCTTAACCAGCCCAACTATTCGGGTTAACTTATCAAAAGGCACGTTGATGTTGTACTGCTCAAGGATAGGCATGAATAGCTCGGCAACTTCGGCGTCGGTCTTTCGAATTAAATACTGATGGTTGAACCATTTTGCTTTTTCGGGGTCGAACCTTGCCCCCGACTTGTTAACCCGTTCAATACTGAATAGCTGGATAAGCTCGTCCATGCTGAATATTTCCTGGTCGGTTCCTGGGTTCCAACCCAACAGGGCAAGAAGGTTAACAAACGCTTCGGGGAAATACCCATCCTCTCGATAACCTCGAGAAATTTCGCCATCGGCACCTTTCCAGAGTAAAGGGAATACAGGGAAACCCATTTTATCGCCATCGCGCTTACTTAACTTTCCGTTTCCAGAAGGTTTTAAAAGAAGCGGAAGGTGAGCAAATTTAGGCATCTTGTCGTCCCATCCCAAGGCACGATATAGTAGTACATGTAGCGGAAGCGAAGGCAACCACTCTTCACCACGTATTACATGAGATATCTCCATCAAGTAATCGTCGGTTACGTTGGCTAAATGGTATGTGGGGAGCATGTCGCTGCTCTTGAAGAGCACCTTATCGTCAAGTGTCGAGGTATTGACCCTAACCTCTCCCCGGATAAGGTCATGCATAACCACCTCCTCGTTCTCGGGCATTTTGAAACGAATAACCCATTGGTCGCCTCTATCAATTCGACGCTTCACTTCATCGGCTGGTAGCGACAAGGTGTTCTCCATGCTATTTCTAATGGCATAGTTATAGGTAAATGCGCCACCATTGGCCTCGGCGTCGGCACGCATTTTTTCGAGGACCTCGGGTGTGTCGAAAGCATAGTAAGCGTTTCCGCTTTCAATCAGCCTATCGGCGTATTGCTTGTAAATGTGCTTGCGCTCGCTTTGCCGGTATGGTGCATGGGGGCCACCCTCACGAACACCCTCGTCGATTTTAATTCCACACCATGCCAGTGCCTCGTTAATATACTCCTCGGCACCTGGGACAAAGCGTTGCGAATCGGTATCCTCAATACGAAGAATAAAATCACCCCCATGCTGGCGGGCAAAAAAATAGTTGAATAAAGCAGTGCGCACCCCACCAATGTGCAAAGGGCCGGTAGGACTTGGTGCAAACCGCACACGAACTCTACGATTACTCATGTTCATGAAATTTTGCGCAAATGTATGAATAAAGCATGTTTACAGCAAAAAAAAGGAGAGTTTTACTCTCCTATTATGTTCTTGTAGTGTTGGTATCTATCAATTACCTCATGAACATATTTGGTGGTTTCACTTCCACGCAAATTTCCGTGTCTAACTATCGGATCGTTAACAAATTGTGACTTGTTCTGAATGAAATACTCCACATTATTTTCCCACACATTAGGGTTTCGTCCATGTTTCTGAGCCAAATTGCGGGCATCAATTACATGGCCTAAACCAGCATTGTACGATGCCAGGACAAATTTTATCATCTCCTCCTTAGGAATATCGTATTCGGAGAACCGATCCTCGAGCCACTTGATGTACCTAACTCCCGCTTCAATTTGCTTAACGGGGCTAACGGTACTATCAATGCCAAAATATTCAGCGGTTTGGGGCATCATCTGCATCAAGCCTGAAGCACCTCTATGCGAGGTAACATCGTGCCGAAAACGTGATTCCTGGTAAACCAGCGAAGCTAAAAGCCGCCAGTCCCAATCTATACCTTGGCTATACTTTTTAAAGTATTCATCCCATGGCGAAATTTTTCCGGTGTATATGTAAAAGTAATCGTTGCTGGCGCGTCGGTCAAACCGCTCCTGCGAGAAATACTTTAACTCGATGTTCCTGTAGTGAGCCGTTTTTAGGTATCCCTCCAGCCATGTGTCAATCTTTTTGCGGAGCTCATTCGATGTTTTTCTAACTGCCCAGGCAGTTTTTTGCGGAAAACCTATTTGAACATCAAAGTTGATATTCTGATAGGAATTGGATTTTACTAATGCTACCGATTGGTCGCATACCGCAAAATCGATGTCGCCTGTAGCAACCAGCTCAATTAGTTTTTCGGCATCGTAGTTGGGAAGCTCAACAATGGTTATTCCTCCTCCAATTTCATCGGAAAGGTTTTTTAAACGCTGGGCTCCAGCGGAACTTTTTTGAACGTAAACCACTTTCCCGGCAAGCTCAAGTGGTTTTTGAACCGTAGGAACGCTATTATCCTTTGGTATTCGCTGAACCAGAACCTGACTGGTTTCGCCATGAGGTAATGTAAACTCTACCTCTTCCTTTCGTTGGGTTGTTATGGCTAAGCTGTTAGCTATAATATCCACCTCGCCCTTTTTTAGCAATTCGAACGATTTATCAATATCGTTCTCAGTCAAAATTTCAAGTTTGACACCTAAAAAGGTTGCTAAATCGCGAAGCATATCGTACTGGTAGCCCATTGGCTCACCCTTGTAGATAAAGTAACTCGTTGCATTGTAATCGGTTACAGCAATAATTTTACCATCGGCAAGAATATCGGCAAGGTCTCTACGAATTTCTAATTCCTTACTCGCTTTCTCCTCACAATTTAAAAGTGAGAAGGTAAACAGCATAGCCAAAAAAATCAACCCTTTTCTCAGGTAATCAAAAAATCTAACCATAATATGACTTTTTTGGTTTAACCAAATAGAAACACAAAATTAGCCTAAAGTGTTGAAATACAATTGAGAATTTTGACGATTAGTCGTAAAACATCCACGAAGACCATAACTTAACCATCCTTGGGTTGTAGGGATAGTGGAATGTTGTAAAGTATTGATTATTAATTACTCCCTGATTTGCGTGATCAAATTTTATGAATAAGTTAGTACGTTTCCATTTAGCATTTAAAAATACATCGATAAATGGATAGTTTCCAAGTTTGCGAGTGCGCTGGTTGTAGTATATACCCAGTGCAGGATTGTAAGCATCGGCAAAAAATTCGGTACGGTAAAACCCGCTTACGCCCAACTGCATGGTAAGAACATTCTTAACAACCGGGTATTGAACATAAATTGCGCCAAAGCCCGATAGAGTGGGCAAACTTAATACATCAGCATTAGTGGTGGCCTGCCAAATAACCCTACAAACAGCGTTAAACCATCCTAACTTCAACTTTTCCTGGATGTATGCCGATGTTATAGTAACCTTGGGATCTTGTGCTGGCAACGAGAGGGTATCGAAATACACATAGTTCAGGATATGCTCTAAGTTATAGCCAGCCTCAAAACCAACTTTCTCGGCACCAAATTTTGCACTTAACCTGAAACGACTCTCCTTGTCAAAACTATTTTCCCATTTATAATGATTTGAAAAATATCGATTTATAAAGATATCAGGCTCTCTATCGGTAATACTCAGTTCACCAGAAACGTAAGGCAAATCCTTCGATTTCCATGGTGAAATGGTCAATCGACCAAGCAACTCTTTATCAGCAGCCCTATACCCGCTTAAGTAAAAGCGCGCTGCACCACTGTATGAGAGATAGGGACTCTGGCTGTACACGCCTAAACCAAAGTGATTGGTGTTTAACTTTGAATTATCTTGAGAGTAGATGAAATTATCGGGGGTAAAGTTATAGTAACTTCCTATTTGATTTGAGATCCAAGCTCGTAATCCCGGTATTCCCGGGTATTTTGCTATTTGACTTAATTCAACCAGCAATGTCGATTGGTAGGTAGCCAGGTACACCGAATCGTGTGTGGATGATGTACTGATGTAAAAGTTTTGGTAATACATCGAGTCCTTCTCGCTATCGGCGTAAACCTTAGTGTAACGGTTAGCATCAAATATTAACTTAGTGGTTAATATCGACTTAAAATTCTCTAAACTATCCTTAGTTTTTTTGACAATAATATCGTAACCCACAACGGCAGCAAAACTCCTCTTGCGATACTCTGCCGATGCATCCTTTAACTTAAAGGGCACAAGATTTGGCTCCATCACAGTATCCTGAATATACTTATCGTCGAGCAAGCCTCCGTTCTCTTGGTTTCTAATATAAGTATATGCAAAGGTTCCTTGAGCCGATAGCCTGTTTTTGTAATAGCTTGCAAAGGCTGTAAAATCGTTATTGCGGGTCAATTGGCTTTCATATACACCCTTAGTGCTAAAGTAATCGTACTGCAAACCAATGTTCAGATATCTATTTACATTTTGTGTATGAATCACTCGTAAATTTTGCTCTGCATTCTTCCTTTTACCGGCAGTTGAATACTCCAGCAAAGTATGCGGGCGCCTAACGTTATATTGTTTCCTGTTAAGAACGGGTTGCTCGTAGTATGAATACCCTTTTGAAAAAAGGAAAGGATTGTAATCGGGCCGTTCAAAAAAATGATCGGATTGAAGGGGTGAGCCCATATTGCCCAGGTAAGTCAATGTAGAAAGATTTTTTTGACCTGGCAATATTAAATGGGTTAAGTATAGCGAACTATCAAAAGCTTGTGTTTGAATTAAGTCGAAAGTTTCCCTATCAAAGAACCATGCAAACGATTTTGCTTTATTGTCTTCAATATTCAAA
>LUYY01000274.1 GCA_001603415.1 Bacteroidales bacterium Bact_07
TTCCATCTCTATTGATAAGAATAGCTGTTTTTTTGTTAATATTATCTATTGTCATTATTTATAAGTTTAATTGAATTTGATATAATTTGATCTAAATAGACATTTGGTTCTTTGTTATCTATAAATAGAACAACTTTCTGATGATTTCTATTGTAAAATCTCTCAGTTAGCTGTTTGCTATATGCTTTGTCGTAATAGATTAAACATATCTCAGCTGCCTTCTTTAGATTGCCAGTTTGGCAATATTCAATAGCAAATTTGCAGTTGTCATATCCCAGCCTTTTCTCAATTTTAGAGATATCTCTAATTAGTTCTTCAATGGGTGCAACTCCATAATCGTGTGCTAGTTTCTCTATTCTGATCTCTCTTTGGGAACATATCTCTATAAGTGGAGCTTGTCTCATTTTTAACCATAGCTCTTGAGGTACTTGGACTTTCCCAATATTTCTACTTTCATCTTCTATATAAGTTATCTTTGTAGAGGATAGTTTAGATATATTTTGTGCCAGTAGATTTTCGAAATGTTCTGTAGATGGTTGTTCGGCTTCACCGATACTACCAAAAGCCGACCCTTTATGATTTGCTAGCCCTTCTAAATCTAATATCTGCTCACCTTTAGAGTCAAGTTGCTTTAAAATATCAGTTTTTCCTGAACCAGTAAGCCCACCAATAAGTACTATATTGAGAGGTTTGTTTAGAATCTCTCTAATATATGAGCGGTAACTTTTATAACCACCATTTAGTATTATTGTTTCTATTCCCACAGTATTTAGTAGCCACGCCATAGAGTGGCTTCTCATACCTCCCCTCCAGCAATAGATTAGTACTTTGGGAGATTTTAGTGCTAGGGCTTCTTTAGTAAAAGATACAAGTTTAGGTGCAACTATATCTAGCCCCCTTTGAACCGCTTTTACCTTTCCTTTCTGTTTATATATTGTTCCTACCTCTGCTCTCTCTATGTCGTTGAATAGGGGTAAATTAAGAGCCCCCGGGATATGAGCATGATTATACTCTCCGGGGGTTCTTACATCTATTATAGGAAACTCACATGAGTGTTCTAAAAATTTATCTGCTTCTATATCCATTTACACAATTTTTGATGTGCAAATGTAGCAATTTTATAGATTAAAGTTAAGACCAAATGAAGGAATTAGAGCTGTGGACTTATACTTACCACCAAATGTTAATGCTGGGTTAAATGTCTCTGGTGCAGTTCCAGATACTTTCTCTCCAAATAGTGCTTGGAATCCAAAATCAAATGCTACTTTTGAACTTATATTATAAGTAAAACCTGTAGTTGCGCTAAATTTATTTGCACCTGGGGTCTCTGGGTGGTAGTATGTCATATCAACTGGAGTAGTATCATAAATCACACCTGCTCTTACAATAAATTTCTCTGAAACCAAGTATTCTGCTCCAGCTCTATATATCATTGTACTTTTGAAATTCTTGATGGATACAAGCTTAATGTCGTTCCCAAAATCAATAACTAGTTCGTCATAGGCTTTCCAACCAACATGCTGAAGCTCTGCTGCTAATAACAATCTAGATGAGGCTCTATAGGATGCTCCCAAATTTAAATTTGAAGGAACAGGTAGAGAGGATTTAAAAGATTTTCCATCTATATCTGGAATTCTAATTGTACCTGGTGCAGCAGTGTTTACAGCATCTATAACTTGCTTAATTTGTGGACTAACATATTCCAAAGATGTCTCTCCCTCTTTAACGCTCATCTTAACTTTTGATCTGTATGAGAGACCAAGTGTTAATTTGTCATTTGGGCTGTACATTATTCCTAGGTTAAAACCAGTGGTTAAACCAGCTTTTCCCTCAATCTGTGCAGTTACAGATGGAAGGTGAGCAAATTGATCAATTATAGGTTTAAGATTTGGCATCATAGCACCAATAGGGTTTAATGCTCCAATTGGAGTAATTGCTCGGTTTATCTCAAAATTACCAAAGTTTACCATAAGACCTGCACCAACGCTTAGTTTCTCGGAAATTTGATATGCTATTGTTGGTTGGATTGAGAAGGCGGCAAGAGAGATATTTTGAACATGATGTGCTCC
>LUYY01000275.1 GCA_001603415.1 Bacteroidales bacterium Bact_07
GTATTGCTTTTGAATACTATCCATCCCCGATATTGTTTTCTCAATAAATCTTTTAAACTCATCGGTTTTTGGATTTACCGGTTTATGGCTAAGAGCCTGTTGAATTTTATGAACCTTTTCGGCAATCAGCATGGCTTGCCTGTCGACCAATGCATTGGAAAACTTATTCCAAATGTAACTGACAGCCAGCTGCGAGGGGTGAAGCATATCCTCATCGTAAAAACGGTAGTCGCGTAGGTCGTCCATCATTATTTCATAGCCCGGGAAATAGTAAGCCATACTGGGGTATAGCTCTATAAGCCTATGAACTGCTAAAATCAAAGTTGCCTTACTCAGCTGATTCCCAACTGCACCATCCTTCCAGTGTCGGATTGGGCTAACGGAAAAAAGAAATCGAATGCGGGGTATTTTTGAATGGAATTCATCCATCAGCGCCGACCATTCTGCAACAATCTCATCGACGGAGAGTAATGTATGCGTAAATTCCCTTGCAGGTATTTTATGGCAGTTTGCCACAACTTGCCCTGTTGCCAAAAGACGGTAAACCCTTGCTGTTCCAAAAGTAACCGCTATTAGGTCAGCTTTTTTGATGAATTCATGGGCATTACGCTCTGCCTGATTTATTTTACGCAGGCACTCGTCCTTGTCCTCCGACGAGAATCGGGTGTAATGATCGAAGCTAAACCAAAGTCCATTCCTGAATGTTAAGTTGGCAGGTAAATATTCCGTGTTATACAACGCATTACGTAAAACCTTTGCTACCGACAAGGGGTTATAAACCACGCCGTTCGGATTTACCAGCACTGGCATTTTATAGCTCTGCATAATGCCACCAACATTCTCGGCAAAGCACGAGCCACAGAAAAGAACGGGTGTTTGGTAATTAAGCCGAAAGGGGTAATCGTCAACCTTTACCTCAGTTCGAAAATCAAACCTAGAGTTGCTCATTAATCCAATTCAAAATTGCATTGAAAACCTCGTCCCTTTCACGTTCATGGTGCAACTCGTGATAGCATCCGCTCCACTCCAGGTAGGTTGCCCTTGGTATTTTTCGTGACAGTTGGCTTGTTGTTTCATGCGAGGTGATAGTATCGCCGCTGCCATGCAGGAGTAATGTAGGTATTCCAATAGTATGGGCATTATTCAGAATAAATTTTGTTGACTTTGAAATGGACGTGTAAAGCCTTGGCGTTATTAATGCATGGTTTAGCGGATCGGTAGCATACTTTTCAACCTCCTCAGGAATTTGGGAAATTTGCTCAGGTTTTACTGTCGATTTAATTTGAACAAATGGAGCTACAATGTTCATCAGGCTACTAAGGGCTTCCATTGCCGGTGATGGCGGAACCGCCAAATGCAACCAAGGCGATGTAACTACTAAAAGATTTAGCTTTGCAGGTCGGTTAATGGCATAGTTTAAGGCAATATTACCCCCCATGCTATGCCCGTAAAGTATTATCGGTAACTTTGGGTATTCGTGTGTAATTTTGGTAATAGCTAAATCAATCTCAAAAAGTAGCTGCTCAAAGTACTTGATATGCCCTCTTCTTCCTTCGGATTGGCCATGGCCAATATGATCCCACGATTGAACGACAAAACCATGGTAAGCAAAACGTTTTGCCCACGGAACATATCGCAGCGAATGTTCTCCATGTCCATGAACAATTAGGATAATTGCTTTGGGTGTTGCTGCGGGTTTAATATGCCAGGCAAATAACTTTTTCCCGCTCGATGACTGCCAAAATTGCTTTTCGGGTTCCATATGTTAACCTTTTAATGAGTTAATCCCAAACATATTTCCAAGTTCCATCGGTTTGACGTTTCCAAACCGTATGAAAAATTCCCTTGAATACAAGCGTATCGGCATTGTCACTGGGAACTTTCCATATAAAACTTCCATAAGTATATGCCAAATCTCCACACTTTGAAATTTCCACAAATTCGGGTTTCCAATCTACTTTTGCTCCCATGAATTGAGGATTGGAATAGTAGTGGTATATAGCACTTTTCCCTTTAATTAGACTATCCCTACCACGAAGTATTGTTGCCGAGTCATCGGCAAAAAAAGCAAATCCTTCAGCAATACCATTCTGCTCGACATAATCACAAAATTTTGATTCCACCTCAATTATTTGGGCTTTTACCCTCTCTTTATCGGCAACTGAATCTACACAACTGGTTAATAC
>LUYY01000276.1 GCA_001603415.1 Bacteroidales bacterium Bact_07
TTCTAATAACACTATAAAAATAAAGATTTGACGAAGATTTTTTGTAAATTTGAAGAAATTTAAGAACTGAAAAGAGATGTTCAATGCAATTGAAGTAGACAGAAAGAATCTGACAATAATGGGGGTAAAATTTTCGGACCTGAAAACTTTAGAACTCACAGCAAAGGCTTTGGGCAGCAACATGTTTGAAGGATTTACACCAACTCAAAAAGGAATTGAAATTATAAGGGATTATGTGACTGGAAAAATATCCCTAACAGAACTTGTGGCATTTGCAAAACAAAGAGCCTATGTCTAATTCTTACAAGTACATAGACCCAGACTACACCTACATTGACCCCAAGACAGGAATTTTAAGAAATTTACAGGATGTATCAGACCCCGAAGTATTACTCTTTGTTGAGAGTAGCGCGGTAACTAAACGACTTTTGGAACTTTACGAGAACCCGATAAAAATTAAGGGAGTTGACAGCCTTTTTGAAATTCATAGACATTTGTTTCAAGATATTTACATTTGGGCTGGGAAAAAAGGGTTGTTGAAATCAGCAAAGACGGCAAACAATTCTTCCCAACAACTTACTTTGACAACGCTTTTAGATATATTGACCAACTAATTGATGAGTACAGGAAAATCCAGAAAAACAACAAAAGGAAATTAGCAGAGAAATTGGCAGAAATATTAGACAATGTTAACTATTTGCATCCGTTCAGAGAAGGAAATGGACGAGCACAAAGAGAATTTATTCGGCTGTTGGCTTTGGAAAAGGGCTTGATATTAAATCTAAACCCACCAGACAATATAAATGTTTACAAACGTTATATGAAAGGAACTGTTGAAAGCGATGTTACAACGCTGACTGAGCTTATCTTTGAACTTATTACAGCTGATAAATGAGAAAAAGATGGTTAATAACAAGTGTTTTGTTTAATGGTAATATACGAGGTTAATTGAAAATTTATATTGCATCAACATTTTGATTTGTTGACAATTTTAACTTATAAATCATGCACTTTACCATAAACCAATTTGTTATACTAACCAAAGACATTCAATTTCCAATAGAACTTAATAAAAAACAGTAAGCATGAAACGTATATTGGCTTTTTTAGTTCTACTTATTTTTTGCGGATTAGCCATTGGGCAAACCGATGGTGCAAAAAACCAACTTGATAGTAAAAACCGAAAGCAGGGTTACTGGTGCAAGTATTACCCAAACGGCAAGAAAGCCTATGAGGGTTGGTTCAAGGACGACAAACCAATTGGAGAATTTAAACGTTACCACCAAAACGGAGAGCTAAAGGTAATAATGGTTTACTCAGAGTCTTCGCCATACGTTTCAACCACTTTTTTTAATGAAGATGGAAAAAAGATAGTTGATGGCTTTTACAAAAACCAGCAAAAGGATAGCCTTTGGCAGTATTACTCCTTAAACGGGAAATTGATTTTTGAGGAACGATACACGAATGGTTTGAAGAACGGAAGAACTAGAAGTTTTTACCCTTCGGGTAAAGTTCTGGAAAGTGCAAGCTACACCAATGGAAACCTGAATGGTTTGGTAGTTCAGTTTTTTGAGAATGGCTTAAATAAAAGCATCATCCCATATTCAAATGGTGAGATTGATGGTACTATGAAAGTGTTTTACCCCAACGGAACGTTAAGAATTGAAGGGAATTACAAGCAAGGCCTAAAACAAGGTGAATGGAAATATTACGATGCCGATGGAAAAATATTGCAAACCATTAAGTATATCGATGGAGTAGCTGAAAACGCTAATGAATTGATTGAAAAAGAATCGAAGTACATGGATTCACTGATAAAGAATGCCGGTAAGTTAAAAGAACCTTCCATTGATGATATTATGAACTCAATGGGTACTAAATACTAAAATTCCAATGGAATGAACACGTCGCTATTAAAATTTCTGTCATTCATACTACTATTTGCCACGGCAAGTATATTACCTGTCAATGTTTCTGCCCAAGCAAAGTACTTTATTGGATTTACTGATAAGCAAAATTCAACGTATTCAGTTGATAAACCCAACGAGTTCCTTTCCGCAAGAGCAATTGAACGCCGGCAAAAACAGGGTATTGCCATTACCACCGACGATCTGCCTGTATCATCAACTTACATAAATCAGGTGGCGCAAATTGCCACAACAATTCATTACCCCTTACGATGGTTTAATGGGGTTGTGGCCACCCTAACCCCCCAACAGCTTACAGCCATTCAAGAGCTATCGTTTGTAAAAAGTGTAACAAAGGTTTTTGAGCCAACTAAATCGTCAACGGATGAAGAAACCGATTGGCAGCCACTAAATCAGAGTGATAAAAATACTTTTGCCAACCTCAACTATGGTGCATCGTACACACAGGTTGCCATGATGAATGGGCATATACTGCACGGTAATGGCTACCTTGGCGACGGGATGGTTATTGCAGTTCTCGATGCCGGATTCTTAAATGCAAACACTCATAGTGCTTTCGATAGCCTAAGGCAAAAAGGACGAATATTAGGTACCCGCGACTTTGTTAATCCACATTCGGATATATACCAAGAACATTACCACGGTACCATGGTATTATCGACCATGGGCGGATATGTGGATGGGAATCTGATTGGAACTGCCCCAAGGGCAAAGTACTGGTTAATCAGAACCGAAGATGCTGCAACTGAGCAAATTATTGAGGAGTACAACTGGGCTGCTGGCGCTGAGTTTGCCGATAGCGTTGGAGCCGATATTATAAATTCATCGCTGGGATATACCACGTTTGATGTTGCGGGGCAAAACCACTCGTACCAGGATCTGAACGGTAATTCGGCCCCTGCCACACTCGCTGCCAACATGGCAGCAAGCAAGGGCTTAGTGGTGGTTGTGAGTGCCGGAAACGACGGAAACTCAACATGGCATTACATTTCAACTCCCGCCGATTCGCCCTATGTTTTAACAGTTGGGGCCGTAGATAATAATAAAATTAAAGCCGATTTCAGTTCGTTTGGGCCTACAGCCGATGGTCGCATTAAACCTGATGTTTGCGCCATGGGCAAGGGTACTGTTTTAGCCATTGCCACCGGAACAACCGGAACATCCAATGGTACATCTTTCTCATCGCCCTTGATGGCTGGCATGGTGGCTTGCCTATGGCAAGCAAAACCTACACTTACCGCCCAACAAATTATTGAACTGATAAAAAGTTCATCATCAAATTACAGCACACCCAACAATAGCATAGGTTTTGGCATCCCCGATTTTGCATTAGCTTCAAGGTCTGATATTGTTGATTTGCCCATACCCATAGAGTTATGGCCTAATCCATTCACATCAAAAATCAACCTAAACCTTAGAAAACCCAATACGGAATTAGCCATATCGGTTTTTAACGCTAACGGTCAAATACTTTTTTCCAAGAAAGCACTAAGCAATGGCAATGGATTAGTTGAGATTGAACTTCCCAAGGATTGGCCTAAAGGTATTTACATAATTTCGCTCAGTACCGCTGAAACCTCCTATAATGTTATGGGTATTAAGCAATGATGGAAGAGAATAAAAAAACATACTCGCTCCTTGAGCTTAACCTGCTGGTAAAGGAAACGCTTAACCAGTACTTATCGCAATCGCAGTGGGTTATAGGTGAAATTAGTGAGATTAAGGAGCATTACTCGGGGCATTGCTACCTTGAACTCATACAAAAAGATGAAGAATCGAGTAATATCGTAGCCCGAGCAAGAGCAACAATATGGTCGTACAGCTTCCGCATGTTAAAGCCCTACTTTGAATCCACAACCGGTCGGAAACTTGCTCCAGGTATAAAGATTATGGTGCTGGCACAGGTGAACTTCCATGAAGTTTACGGCTACAGCCTAAATATCACCGACATTGAACCCACATACACCATAGGCGATTTAGAACTCAAACGTCGCGAAACCATCAACCGGTTAATTGCCGATGGCGTTTTTGACATGAACAGGGAACAACCGCTCGATGCGCTCCCTAACAGAATTGCAGTAATATCATCGCCTCAGGCTGCCGGATACGAGGACTTCCGAAAACAGCTGCTGGGTAACCGATTTGGATACCGATTCAGCCTAAAACTCTTTGAGGCAATCATGCAAGGCGACGAAGCCGAAGCATCGGTTATTGAGGCGCTATCAAATATATACAATGAAATTGATAAGTTTGATTTGGTGGCCATAGTTCGCGGTGGAGGAGCTTCGGCCGACCTATCGTGCTTTGACTCGTACACCCTGGCAAGCCATATTGCCCAGTTTCCTTTACCGGTTTTTACCGGTATTGGTCACGAAAAAGACACTACGGTTGCCGATTTAGTAGCTTACAAATCGGTGAAAACTCCAACCGCCCTTGCCGAGTATCTTATCGATTTAGTAAGCGAGGCAGAACAACAGTACCTTTACCTGAAAGATAAACTTCTTGAACTGTCAACCAGCTATATCGATAGTTCCAGCTCACAACTAATTGAACTAGCCGGTCAACTGAAGTCGGCTTCTCAATTAATTGTTTTTCAACATAAAAATAGGTTGACAAAAACATGGTCGGCCCTTCCGGCTCTGGCAAAGTTCTACACATACAAAAACGTTTCGCAGGTTAACGGCCTTAAAGAACATGTTAGAACGGCGGCAGAAAAGTATATTGTCACCAAAAAGTTCTCAATCCCTCACTACCAAAGAGATTTAAAAAGGTTAACATTCCAAACCATATCGAATAACACTCAAAAAGTAGATTTTTTTAGCAGGTTGATAGAAACAATGAACCCCATCAATACGTTAAAGAAAGGGTTTACAATTACTATGATTGATGGTAAATCCGTAAAAAATGCAAGCGAAATCAAAGATGGAGTCTTGATTACAACAAAGTTCTGGGACGGTGAAATAAAAAGTAGAGTGGAATAACATAATTTCGTAAATTGGCAAAAAAATAATCGACCTTGAAAAGGTATTCATTGAAAATATTATTAGTTATTACTACCATGATTTCGTTTACCCTTTGGGGATTTGCCCAGCAACCCGAAAGGGAACTCGATAGCTTAAAGTATCAGCTTAAAAGTGTCAAAGGCAAGGAAAAGGTCGATATTCTTACTGACATATCAAAATACTTCTGGCAAATAAACCCCGATTCATCAATTTTTTATGCCGAAAAATCGCTTAAAGAAGCTAAAAATGAAGGTAGCGACGATGCTTTAGGCGATGCTTACAATGCCCTGGGCAACGCTTACTCATCAAAGAATTTAAACGAAACCGCCCTAAACTTCTACCTTAAATCATTGGAGTTTAGGGAACGAAACGGAAACCCCTTAAAAATTGGGAATTCATACCATAACCTTGGTCTGGTTTATAGAGATCTCAAGCAATTTAACCTTGCCGTAAGCAGCCATAACAAAGCAATAGAATTCTATGAGAAAGCCAAACGATTCGATTTGGTAGTATTATCCTATAACCGTATAGCAAGTCTTTACAATCAAATAAACGACAAAAACAAGGCATTGGAGTATGCTTTTAAAGCCCTAAATATTGCAAACGATAACAATATTGATGAAGGGAGGGCTAACCTGTACAACCTAATTGGCTCCTTGAATAGGGATTTAAAAAACTTGGAACTGGCTGAAAAGTACTACTTGCTTGCCTTTAAGGAATGGGAAAAAAGTAAAGACTCCGGTGGGTTAAGCACAGCATATAACAACCTTGGAATAATACTGGATGAAAAAGGCGATTTGCAGAAAGCCTTGGAGTATTATACCAAGTCGCTTGATTTTGCAACTCAGCTAAGGGACTCGTCAGGTATTGCAACAGCCTATAATAATATTGGGTACCTATACGCCAGGATAAAAGAGTTCGATAAGGCCTTAAACAGCTACTTCAAATCTTATGATATATCGGTCAAAACCCATCAAATAAATGCTGCCCATAACACCCTAAATAATATTGCATCTACATACCTTAAGCAAGGTAACCTTGAAAAGGCAAACGAGGTTTTAAACAAGGCCTTAAAAAATATTTTAACCGTTGACGACCCATCCTATAAACAGGAAACCTATCAGCTACTAAGTGAACTCTATGCAAGGGAAGGCGATTTTCAAAAAGCGTATCGCTATAAGGCTATTGAGTTAGCCTATGCCGACACCCTGTATACTCAGCAACGCCTTTCGAGTATTGCTGAGATGCAAACCCGATACGAAACCGAAACCAAAGAGAAGGAGATTGAACTCCTGAAAAAAGATGTTGAACTCAAGGAACTCCAGTACCAGAAGCAAAAAAGTTTTCAGCAGGTTCTGGTATCGCTAACTCTTCTCCTACTTGCCATATTTATTGGCACATCGCTTATTTTAGGAATTATTCGAAAAAAGAACAAACAACTAGCCGAAAAAAATAAAGAACTATTCGAAATCAACCAAAAACTTAAAGAATCCGAGAAAAACCTAAGCGAACTAAATGCCACCAAGGATAAACTATTCTCAATTATTGCCCACGACCTAAAAAATCCATTTAACGCTCTAATCGGCTTTAGCGATATCTTAGAACGAAACTTTAATCACCTAACCGAAAACGAGAAGAAAGAATACATCTCGGTAATTTCCGAATCGGCTCAAAGTCTTTACAAGCTGCTCGATAACCTTTTACAGTGGACACGGGCTCAAACCGGAAGCATTAACTATATCCCCGAAAAATTCAAGATAGAACCATTAATTAAACAGGAAGTAACAAACCTGAATGCAAATGCTGAGAAAAAGAAAATAAAAGTATGCGTTAATACAAGTCCTGTTCTTAATGTTTATGCCGATAAAAATAGCATAGCCACCGTAATTCGCAACCTGCTTAGTAATGCCATAAAGTTTACCGATATTGGCGGAACCATTGAAATAACGGCTAGCGAATCCAAAGAATATCCCAAAATGGCGGAAGTGGTAGTGAAAGATTCGGGAGTTGGTATCGATGAAAACGATATTGACCGTATCTTTTTGATTGACGGTTCATTCAGCACTAAGGGAACTGCCAATGAAACTGGAACCGGCTTAGGACTCCTGCTTTGCCATGAGTTTGTTAACAAAAACAATGGAAAGATTTGGGTAAACAGTACCAAAGGAAGCGGCAGCGAGTTTCACTTTACTATTCCTTTAGCATAACCCACTCCTTTTTGTTTGTCGTAATCAATTTTTTCCCTTACTTTGCTATGAGCATCAGATATAGCTATGCAAATGTTGCAGCGAAAAATAATTGCCTTGATTTTTATCATGTTGACTTTGAATTCTTTTTCACAAAGTTCAAAGTTTAACATCGACAGCTTACGTTCCCTTGTAAAAAAATACTCCATCGAAAATCCTGAAATTGCAGCCATTAACTGCAATAGGCTTTATACCCAAATACGAAATAATCCTAACGACACCCTAAAAGCGCTCTACCACATTTCCATGAGCGAGTACAAAAGTGGTACAGGCCTTACAGCCGATGCTTTAAACCATATCGATTCAGCTATTAGTATTGCCCAATCAAACAAGAATCAAAATATTCACATTGAGGCACTACTAAATAAATCTGCTCTGCTCTTAAAATCAGGAAATTACAGCGAGGCTATCAAAGTAAACGAAAAAGCAAGGCTCATTGCCCTGAAAGAAAAAAATAAACATTTACTTATTCAGAGCTTACTTTTACGGGGTGACATTTACAAGGAAATTGGACAGTATAACGATGCTTTAGCTAAAAAAACAGAAGCATTAGCCATTGCAAAAAAATACGATGTCAATATTGCGGAATGCAACCAAAGCATTGGTAGCGTCCATTGGAACTTTGGGAATTACTCCGAAGCACTAAAATCGTATTTTGAAGCTCTCATTGCAGCCGAAAAGGCTAAGGATACACTTCGGATTATTCAGGTTCTTAAAAACATAGGACTAACGTACCGCGAAACCGGCGATTTTGGCAAATCGCTTAGCCACCTGAACAATGCCATTCAGTTGGCAAATAATGTAAAATTGTACGATGAGGTTGCCGATATATTAAACATCTTGGGGGGTGTTTACCTTAAGTTTTCACAACCAGCTAAAGCAATCGAATACTATACTCAGAGCCTACACATTAAGGAATCGCTTGGCTTTAAACAATCGAGTATAAACACCCTGAACAATATTGCTAAGGCATATCTGATGCAAAAGAGTAACGCCGAGGCAATAGAGGCGCTCAACAAAGCCCTTGAACTTTCAAAAGAAATTGGCGACCCACTTACCGAAGCCTCAATCCAAAACGAACTGGGCAATACCTTTTTGAGCATAGAGGATTACCCCGAAGCGCTTCGACGATACCTGCTATCCCTCAAAATACGTCAATCGTATGGGAAGGAAGAGGATATCGCTCGTACGTTGGTAAACATATCGTTGGTTTACCGAAAACTGGGCTTGTTTCGGAACGCCCAAAAGTATATCGACGAAGCAATGGGTCTGGTTGAGAACCTTGAGGTTAAACCCGACCTGAAAATATACATATACCAAAACCTAGGCAACGTTTACTACGACCAGAAACAATATGCAAATGCTATAAATGCTTACCAAAAAGCATTAGAATTAAGCGAAAAAAAAGGCGATGATTTACAGGTTACCCGAATACTTAAGAACATCGCTCAAACCTACCTCGACTGGAATAAGCCCAGCAAGGCACGGAGTACTATTACACAAGCCATAAAAATTGCCTTGCGGAGCAACCAAAATCAAGTGCTCTCTGACTTGTATAATACTCTTGGCAACATTGAACGCCAAGACAAAAACCTTGACCTAGCCCTTTCACACTTCAATAAAGCAATGGAAAAATACAGGCAAAACTTAAATGCCGAGGGCGAAGCTCTTTGCCTAAGAAAAATTGGCGAAATACACTCGCTTCAAGGAAAGTATAAGGAAGCAAAAGAAACCATCAACCAGTCGATACGAATTGGGAAACGGGTAGGTAATGCTTACCTTGTTTTGCTTGGAACATTATCGCTCAGCGAAATAGAAAAAGCTCAGGGTAGATACCAGAACGCTTTAAACCTTTACCAAAGATATGTTTTCCTAAAAGATAGTCTTGATAATGCCAAACGTAGCGAGGCAAATATTGAGGCACATATCAACCTTGAACTCGACAAGACCAAAACAGAAATAAAACTGATTGAGGCTGAGGTTGACGCTTTACGAACTAAAGTAGAACTTGACAAGGAAAGGATAAACAAGCAGAAAGCGCAACGTAATCTGCTGGTTACCGTGGTTATTTTCCTCCTTTTTGTAGTAATAGGAACTTTATACCTTTTCAACCAGAAAAAGAATTTAGCCCGCCTACAACGTGAAAAATACGAAGAAGTAGATAGAATTAATCAGAAATTAAAGCAATATCAGGCAGAGCTTGAACAAACCATTAAAACAAAGGATAAACTATTTTCGATTGTTGCTCACGATTTAAGAAGTCCTTTCACTGCCTTGGTTGGCCTGTCGGAAATCTTAGCCACCAAAGCCAACGAGCTATCACCCAGCGAGGTAAAAGAGTTCAGTAGCCATATTTACCAATCGGCATCAAATGTGCTTACCCTAACCGAAAACCTACTTAGCTGGGCTCGAAGTCAAACCGGTAAACTTACCTTAAATCCCAAACACATAAACATTACTGAGTTAATTGCTAAGGCTGTCGAAGTGGCATCGTTACCGGCCAGCGAAAAAGGAATAACCATTGAAACCAATTGCAACAATTCCGTTACGGCATATGCCGACTACGACACCTTACTAACAATCATCAGAAACTTACTCAGCAACGCCATAAAATTTACCCCAAGCGGGGGAAAAATATCAGTTAGTGCGGCCTTAGACCATCAAAAAGTAACAATACAAGTAACCGATACAGGCGTTGGAATAGCTCCGGAGAATCTGAAGAATCTATTTAAACTTGATGGATTTACCACCAAGGGAACAAACTCCGAAAGTGGCACTGGGCTTGGATTAATGCTATGCAAAGAATTTGCCGAAGCTAATGGCGGAAGCATTAGCGTGAATAGCACTTTAGGCAAGGGAACAACATTTACTATAACCATTCCATCTAAAAAAGTTAACCATGACCAAGAAAACGCTCAAGTATAGCGAAGCAATCGAGGAGGTTGAAAAAATCATTGACCAAATCGAATCGAATGAACTTGACATTGATGAGTTAACCGAGAAAATCCGACGAGCCTCGGAACTCTTGAAATTTTGTAAGGAAAAACTACATTTTACGGAAGAGGAAGTCCAAAAAATTATTGACCAAATGCAGGAAGATGAAAAGTGAAAGCATTTGTGGCTAAAATTTCACAAAAATAAATTTCCGCAAACGTTTTCATTAATTCCTAATTTTTCGTTTTTTTG
>LUYY01000033.1 GCA_001603415.1 Bacteroidales bacterium Bact_07
TTTTCATACGGTTTAAGTTTGGTTGGTTAAACATGAAAATCTGAATCGAAAATTAAAGCGTTTTTTAGTTGTTGTAAATAGATGTGTTTAAAAAACAGCGATTTACGTATGGGGTTTCTCCGTGAAACACGTATGCGGAATACGAGAATCACTTATTTTATGGCAATAATTTGATTTTGACCTACTGTATGCCTAAATTACAGGTTGAATTTTAAGGATAAAGGATAAAGGGTCAAAGTTAAAGGTGAGAGAAGATGAATAACAGCAAGCCGAATCCCGAAGAGTTTTACCGGTTACTTGCCCAGAGCAAGGAGCGGTTGAAAGAATTGAATGCCATTAACAGCGTAATAAATATCACCACCGAGAATCGGCCAATTCCGGAAACACTCCACCGGGTTTGCTTTGTGTTACCCGATGCCTGGCAGTACCCGGAACATACCGTAGCCCGTATAAAGTATGGGCAGTATGAGTTTCAAACCTATGGGTTTAAGGAAACCCCATGGTGCCAACGTCAAGGATTTGAAAGCATCGATGGTGTTTTTGGGGCTATTGAAATTTTTTACACCAAACAGTTCCCCGATGAATTCGAAGGGCCTTTTCTGAAAGAAGAGCGCGATTTGCTCAATAACATTGCCAATATCCTGGAAGGCTACATCAATAGCATAAAGGGGCGCGATGTTATAAAAGAAAGGATATCGACTAAACGGAAAGCAGAACCTGCTGAGCCACAAAGCAAAAGGCTATTGCAAAAGTTCATCAACCAGCATAATGCCGACAGGGATATTTACCACGATTTGATGCCCTTTAAGGTTCACGAGATTTTACTCATTTCTACCCTTTACGATGCATACAGTATTGAGCGCGAGGATAGGCTAACCGATAATATTCTTGGAGAATACTCCAAGTTGAGTTTGTCAAGTGTGCCCCGCATAACTGGTGTTTCAACGCTCGACGAAGCTCTTGAGAAGCTGGAGGAGCGATACTTCAACCTTATCATCATCATGATGGGTGCCGATACGGTTACGCCCTTGCGTATGGCTTCACGAATTAAGGGCGAGTACAAGCACATCCCCCTTTACCTGCTTGTTAATAATAGCATTATTGTAAACGAGATAGAGAAAAATCCCAATTCAATTGAGGGTGTCGATCGAATTTTTGTTTGGAACGGTGAGCCCAAAATCTTCTTTTCAATGATTAAGCTACTCGAAGACCGCGCCAATATCGAAAACGATACACGGATTGCTTTAACCCGCGTTATCCTGCTGGTTGAAGACTCCCCAAAGTACTACTCACGATACCTTCCGCTGCTTTATGGCTCGGTTTTAGACCAAACCAAAAGGGTAATTGAAGATGTAAGCACCGACGACCTTTACAAGGTGCTGCGTATTCGAATCCGACCAAAAATTCTTTTGGCTGGCACATACGAGGAGGCCATCGACCTTTTCACCCGGTATAAGGATTACATGCTTTGCATGATTTCCGATGTAAAATTTTACCGCGACGGCAAGCTCGACGAAAATGCCGGCGTCCGGCTGGTTGAGCATGCCCGCAAGATGCTCCCCGATTTACCTATAATCCTTCAATCGTTCGAAAAATCGAACGAGGCCATTGCCCATAGGCTTAAAATTGCTTTCCTTGATAAGAACTCAGAGAGTTTGCTTAATGATATTAAAAATTTTTTAAGCAATTACTTAGGTTTTGGCGATTTTGTTTTCAAGGACGAAGCTGGGAATCCCATTGCCATTGCTACAACCATGGAGGAGTTTGAGCGTGCTCTGCGTATCATCCCCGATGAGAGTTTGCTGTACCATGCCCAAAAAAATCACTTCTCCATGTGGCTATCGGCACGTGGCGAAATACAGGTAGCCCGTATTATTCATCCATCTAAAATTGACGATTTTTCAGGGCCTGCTGAAATTCGCGAGTATCTGCTTAGCACTTTAAAAAAATACCGACAGGAAAAGCGCCGGGGAAAGATAGTTGGCTTTGACACCAATTGGGAGGTTGATTCCAGCAATATTGTTAGCCTTGCCGATGGGTCGGTTGGTGGCAAGGGCCGAGGACTTGCTTTTATCAATACGCTGCTCTACACATTCGATATTTCCCAATATACTCCCAATATCAACCTGCTTACACCCCGAACATCAATAATTGGCACCAACGAGTTTGAGTGCTTCATGGCTCGTAATGGTCTATACGAAAAGGTTTTTTCGTGTAGAAACTTTGAAGAGTTACAGCGTCATTTTCTGAAAGCAGAGTTGTCCGATCAGCTCAAGCTTAGGCTCGACCGTCTTTTACAGATATACTACCGCCCCTTAGCCGTGCGATCATCTGGAATGCTTGAGGATTCAATAATGCAGCCTTTTGCCGGGGTATTTGAAACCTACCTCATCCCAAATGCTCATCCCGATAGGAGTGTAAGGCTACAGCGCCTGATGAACGCTATTAAGTTGGTTTACGCATCGGTGTTCTCGCCTACCGCTAAGGCTTACATAAAGGCCATGAACCTTAGGGTTGAGGATGAGAAAATGGCCGTTATCATTCAGGAGGTAGTTGGCAATAAGTTTGAGAATTACTATTACCCGCATATCAGCGGTGTGGCTCAATCGCATAACTACTATCCGTTTGGTCATATTAACCCCGACGATGGCTTTGCCAACATAGCCATAGGCTTAGGAAAACATGTGGTGGAGGGTGGCCGATCATATCGGTTTTGCCCCAAATACCCAACACTGGTAAACTACACCCTGGAGGATTTGATTAAAAATTCGCAGGTCGATTTTCTGGCGGTTGACCTAAGTAAATGCGATTACGATTTGCTCACCGGCGATGAGGCAGGGCTGGCTCGCCTCGACCTATACGATGCCGAACGGCATGGTACGCTTAAGCATTGTGCTTCGGTATATAGTTCCGAGAACTCCTCCCTGATTCCGGGTATTGGCCAATCGGGCCCTCGGGTTGTGAACTTTGCCAATATCTTAAAGTATAACTACATACCCCTTGCCCAAACCATCGATGTTATCCTCGATATTGTTGAGGAGGCCCTTGGCGCACCCTGTGAAATTGAATTTGCTGTTGACCTTAACCGCGATGCTAACTTTAAGTCATCGTTCTTCCTCCTTCAAATAAAACCATTAATGGCAAGTGCACAGGAATATAGGCTCGACATTAATACAATTAATCGCGCTGAAGCCATTTTGCTATCTAATAATGCAATGGGGAATGGACACCTGACAAATATTGAGGATATTGTATATATCCGCCGCGAGGTATTCAATAAGGCTATGACTTTGGAAATGGCTAACGAGGTGGAATGGCTCAACAATACACTTGAGGACGAAGGGCGTAAGTATATCCTCATAGGGCCTGGGCGTTGGGGAACACGCGATAGGTGGATTGGAATACCGGTGGTATGGTCACAAATTTGCAACGCAAAGGTTATAGTTGAAACCAGCTTTGAGGATTTTCCTCTGGATGCATCCTATGGCTCGCATTTCTTCCACAACGTGATTTCGATGAATGTGGGGTACTGCTCCGTTCCCAACGGCGACTCCTTCTCGCGTATCGACTGGGATTTGCTCGATAGTTTACCCGCTGTTAACGAAACAACCTATTTCCGCCATGTTCGATTCCCCAAGCCGTTAGATGTGAAGATGGATGGAACACAACGGCTAATTGTGGTAACAACAGGTAATTAATCGTTGCTTTCTTGCTGTTTATCGGTTTATATTGGTTTTATATCGACTTAAATGAGTCGTCTTATTGAATTATTTGTTTTTTTGTTAAATTGCTTACTCATAATCCCTAACCAATCTAAACCTAAATAAAGCCATGAGAAAAACAAAGTTTTATCTGATTCTATTGTTGGTGTTTACACAATTTGCTTGCACCAAAGAAAATGAAAACATGGTACAAGACGACAGCATTGCTCTTGAACCACTTTCACAGCAA
>LUYY01000277.1 GCA_001603415.1 Bacteroidales bacterium Bact_07
CTCAACTAAATAGCCTGAACGGAGGGATGTTTTTCCCTCCGTCTTTTTTTATCCTATTCAGAATATTTTCTTCTAAATTTGAATAAAATAAAGAAATATGAAAAAATCTATCGTCGGGCTTGCCCTTGGAGCAATTGCCGGAGTATTTGATGTAATTCCTATGATTCTTCAAGATTTAAGTTGGGATGCTAACCTTTCGGCATTCACGCTTTGGTTGGTGGTAGGATTCTTGATTTCAGTTACTGAAATCAAGGTTCCGGGTTGGCTTAAAGGGATGTTGATTGCTTTTCTTGTTCTTCTTCCATCGGCTATTATTATAGGTGCAAAAGAGCCCTTTAGCCTGGTTCCTATCGCAATACTTACATCTATACTAGGGGCACTGTTGGGTTATACATACCCTAGAGTTGCAAAAACATAGCTATCTTTGTATGAAGAACTATCAAAATACAACTTTACCATGACACTAGAGGAACGCATAAATCAGGATATCAAGGCTGCCATGATGGCAAAGGATAAGATACGCCTTGAGGCATTAAGGGCAGTAAAGAGCGCCATTCTACTGGCTAAAACCGATGGTGAACATAAGGACTCCCTTACAGCCGACGTTGAGATGAAAATCCTTCAGAAGCAAGTAAAACAGCGTAAGGATGCCGCCGAGCAGTACATTCAAGCCGGACGCAAAGAGTTAGCCGACAAGGAATTGGCTGAAGCAGCCGTAATTGAAGAGTATCTGCCAAAAATGCTCACTGCCGAAGAACTTAAATCCGAAGTTCAAAAGATTATTGCAGAGGTTGGCGCTAAGGCTCCGTCGGACATGGGAAAGGTAATGGGTGTTGCCAGCAAAGCATTGGCCGGTAAAGCCGAGGGTAAAGCCATTGCCGATATGGTAAAGCAGCTACTCGCAGGTAATTAGTCCTCCACTGGTCGGAACTTATCAGTTCCCTCAACACGCTCCAGCTCCGACCCGGTTTTCAATTTCAGGTACGGAATTATAGCCGGGTCGCAGTTGGCTATGTAGTTCAAATCGAACATCATAAAGTGATAGGGATTATCAACGTATTCCTCATCCTCGGTACCTGAATAGAAACGCCACCCGCTATCTTCAGCCTCCTCGGGGTTTTCGCGGTACATGTACCCAATAGGTTCGCCATCTACTGTAATTTTATCCGATGCATAACAGTACCTCCCCGATGGTATAAGGTCTTTTACCTCTGAGGGTTTTATTTTATACTTAAACTCTCCCATGTTATCCTAAATTAAGAAGTACAAAGCAAAAAAGTGACAGGCACTGCCTAGTATAATGAAAAGGTGAAAAATCCCATGAACAAAAGGGTAATGATCTTTAAGATAGAAAATAACGCTTGTGCTATAAGCCAAACAGCCAGCCAAAAGAAACCATAACGACAGGTTTGGGGTATTTTGAATAATGGGAACAACAGCAATTATACCTATCCATCCCATTGCCACGTATAGCCAAGCCGATAAGCTCCGGTATTTAACCGAGTAAAACCAAAGTTTAAAAACAACTCCGGCAATGGCCATACCCCAAACCAATCCAAAAACAGTCCAGCCCAACCATCCTTTTACGCTTAATAATGCAAAAGGTGTGTATGTGGCGGCAATTAGAACATAAATAGATGAATGATCGAACTTGTTCAGGTTAAACTTAATGCGAGGGTTTATGGCCGAGTGGAATAGGGTTGAAGCGGTGTACAGGTTTATTAGACCTGCCCCGAATATCGAATAGGTTACGATGTGCCAAGCCGTACCATGCATGGCTCCGCATATAACAAGTAAGGTGGTTGCAGCAATGGCAAGTAATATGCCAACTCCATGGCTTGTACTGTTTATAATCTCCTCGTACTTTTTAATTTTTTTCCTTGACGAATTCATACCAAATGCTTTTAAAACCTTATAAAGGTAGTTAAAATTGAGTTTTGTAAAAGCTAATTACTGTTTCATTCGGTTAAGGTACTCAATATACCATGGCTAAAGAGCCTGAAACGCTTTACTGTGCTCTAAACACCTATGCTTTCCTATATAATCATAATTCACCATGAAAGTGTAATTTTATGCTTTTAACTTTATCCATTAATCCTTGTTTATCCTTTATCCTTTAAACTTTATCCTTTCCCCCTCCCCTATCCGTAATTCACAACTTTTCAGTATCTTTGCAGTTCAATTGAATAGTAGAGGATGGAGAATATCAGGAACTTCTGTATTATAGCCCATATTGATCATGGGAAAAGTACTCTGGCCGACAGGTTACTGGAACTTACCAACACCCTTACAGAGCGAGAGTTTCAGGAGCAGGTTTTGGACAGCATGGATCTGGAACGCGAAAAAGGGATAACCATAAAGAGCCATGCCATACAAATGATTTATACCCATCAGGGTCAAGAATATAAACTGAATTTGATTGACACACCAGGCCACGTCGATTTCTCGTATGAGGTTTCACGTGCCATTGCCTCGTGCGAGGGAGCCTTACTGGTGGTTGATGCCACCCAGGGAGTCCAAGCTCAAACCATATCGAACCTATACCTGGCACTGAACCACGACCTTGAGATTATTCCCGTAGTTAACAAGATTGACATGGATGCAGCCATGGTAGAGGATGTGAAGGATCAAATTGTTGATTTGATTGGCTGCAAACGCGATGAGATTATTCCGGTAAGTGCCAAAACAGGTCAGGGAGTCGATAAGGTGCTTGAGGCCATAGTTACCAGGGTGAAACCACCTGTAGGCGATCCTGAAGCACCGCTTCAGGCCCTGATATTCGACTCAGTTTTCAACTCATTTCGCGGTATTATTGCATACTACAAGGTTTTTAACGGCACCATACGCAAAGGCGATAAGGTAAAGTTCTTTAATACCGGCCGAGAGTACGAGGCCGACGAGGTAGGGATACTCCGTCTGAAATTACAACCCCGCGATTCCATTAGTGCCGGTGATGTGGGTTATATTATTTCGGGTATCAAGGAATCCAATGAGGTTAAAGTTGGCGATACCATTACCCATGTTAATCGCCCCTGCGAAAGCGCTATTGCCGGCTTTGCCGATGTTAAACCCATGCTGTTTGCAGGCCTTTACCCCGTTGATGCCGATGAATACGAAGATTTACGAGCATCGCTCGAAAAGTTGAAGCTAAACGACGCTTCCATCACCTTTGAACCCGAATCGTCATTGGCATTAGGATTTGGATTCCGATGCGGATTCCTCGGGCTGCTGCACATGGAGATTGTTCAGGAACGCCTTTACCGCGAGTTCGATATGGACGTTATAACCACCGTTCCTAACGTTTCGTACCTGGTTCACACCACCAAAGGCGAACTGGTTGAGGTTCATAACCCCAGCGGCTTGCCGTCCCCTACCACCATCGACTATATCGAGGAACCGGTAATATCAGCTCAAATCATAACCAAATCGGAATACCTTGGTGCTGTTATGAAGCTTTGCATCGATAAGCGAGGTATCCTGAAAAACCAGATATTCCTTACCTCCGACAGGGTGGAACTTTCGTTCCGGTTACCCTTAAGCGAAATTGTTTTCGACTTTTACGATAAGCTCAAGTCCATATCACGCGGTTACGCCTCGTTTGACTACGTAATGGATGGGTACCAGGAAGCAAAACTTGTAAAGCTTGATATACTGCTCAATGGCGAAATGGTTGATGCGCTTTCGTCGCTAATCCATCAGGATCACGCCTACGAATTTGGCCGAAAGATGTGCGAAAAGCTGAAGGAACTCATTCCGCGTCAGCAGTTCGATATAGCCATTCAGGCTGCCATTGGTTCAAAGATTATTGCCCGCGAAACCGTTAAGGCGCTTCGTAAAGATGTTACTGCCAAGTGTTACGGCGGTGATATCACCCGTAAGCGCAAACTGCTGGAGAAACAGAAAAAGGGTAAGAAACGTATGCGTCAGATTGGTACAGTTGAGGTTCCCCAACAGGCTTTTCTGGCAGTTCTCAAAATGGATTAGTGTAACAGAATGGTTTTACAAAGATTACGAAAGGCTCGAAGGAGTCGCCAGTTAGGGCTAACCTCGGGGCAAATTGGTATTTACAATCGATACGTTCGCGAGCGTGAGGGTTGGGAAAAACATCTCGGCAAATCGAGGCAAGCCATAGTTGACGCTGTTGAGCAATTTAAACCCCAAAGCGTTTGCATTCTGGGAAGCGGATTGCTGCTCGATGTTCCCATGGAAGAACTGCTCTCGCGGAATATCAACATAACCCTAGTTGATTTGGCTCATCCCGCGCAAATAGTCAACAAGTACTCATCCAATCCACTGGTCAAATTTGAAACACACGACCTTACCGGCGGTCTAATACAATACCTGCAAACCACTAGGTTGAAGCTTTTAAATTTTTTCACCTTAGTAAATCTGGTTTCCAAAGCAAATACCTATGCCAGCAATGCCGATCTTGTGGTATCGCTGAACCTGTTGAGTCAACTTAGCGATATTCCCATGGAATTTCTTAGGCATAAAAAAGTTCTTACCGATTGGCAGTGCATTGAATTGGCCAGCACCATTCAGCAAAAGCATCTGGAATCATTGTTAAAAGCGAAATCGCTTTTGATTACCGATATCATGGAAGAATTTTACGATGAGCAAGGGAACCTTACTGCAACCCGTCCTACCGTCCATATCGACTTATCGCTTTTAACCTATGTTCAGGAGTGGCTCTGGGAATTTGACTCCGCCAAAACCTATAATGAGGATGCCATCACAAAGTTAAGGGTAGTATCGGGATTGGTAAACAAAAAGGGCTAACCCTAAATGGTTAGCCCTATATAAATAAGGTATTAATTCCTACTTTAAAGGCGACCAGCACCGTACCCAATCGATTTCCATATAAGCTGGCAACTTAGAATCGTCAATCTTGCTGTTTACGCTCGATGCAAAGACCAAATACATAGGCATATCGGGTGTAAGATTTTTCTCAATCTTGTATGGGGTTCCGTTTATACTCCAAACAATGTAATTGCTATTCCACTCAACGCCTAGTATATAAAAATTTTGACTGCACTTAACCCCGCCAATGCTACTAATACTTTTTGAGATTTTTCCATTACTCTTCTGTGTATAGTATGCACCGGTGAATGAATTTGGTTTGATGTCGGTTTTAATAAAAATGTCAATCTCGGGCAATGCAGTATTGCCAACCATGTAAAACGCATGGGTAACACCAGGGCAGCATGATAGGCGAATTTTAGCCTCAACTTTCCCTTCCTTTAACCTTAATATGTGACCAGTATTTATAACGCCCGAAGTGTAATCGTAAGTTTTGGGAACAAAGCCAAACTTTGAATCCCAACCAAGTCCCTCGGATTTCTCCTTTCGGGTCACAATTCGTAAAATACTATTCTTTACCTCAAAGTTCTTATCGGTATAGTTCTGTTTATCGGTAGTAAAGGAATAGTTCTTATTAAGAAGGGCATCGCCCCAGAAAAACTTGGTAAGCCACTTTTGATGGTCGATAGCCGAAGAATCAAAATCATCGTAAAATTCCAACTTCCACTCTCTAAACTCGTTGAACTTGCTGCTATCTTTCTGTAAACTCTGAAACCATTTAATTTTATCGGAATTGTGCAGCTTTTCGTATTCGATCAGCTTAGAGTAAGCCTCGCTTTGTTCAAATTTATTTTTTGAGAGCAGGTATTGCTTGCGATTCTGAAATTCAGCGGATTCAACCTGCGCCTTTAGTTCCAAATACCTTGAAACAGCCGGTGTTACATCGCCTCCATTTCTTAAATAGGTTTTAACTTCCTTGGATTTGGCAAGGGTAAGGTATTCCTTTTCGGTATTAAACTCGGGCGAACCCTTGTAGGTTAACTTTTTGAGTTCGGCTTTAACTTTTTGATGCTCTCCACTCTTAAACCACTCGGCTAATTCGCGATAGCGTTTTAACTCAGCAGAATCGCTGTATGCAATAAACTCATTAAACTCGTTCTGAAGAGCACTTCGGTTTGCTTCAACCTTTTCGGTATCCTTAAAACTGCCAAAAAGGCGATTGGTAAAGATTTTAAACTTCGAAGGGATAGCCATTGGTTTTAGGTTTAAGGTATTACTGTTGAATTGGTATCATTTTAAAGGGGATTTTCAGATGCTCAGCATAATCCTCTCCCGCCTCAATCATATCCTCATCGTCCTCCATGTAATGCCAATTAACTACAACTGAAAAGCCTTTTTTATGAACTTCGCGGAATTTTTCAAGAATTTTCAGAATCATCTTTGACGAAGAAGTGTTGTAGTAGTCAAACTTCATGTTTATTTCGGTTTTTTCGTTTGGATTTTCAATGTACTTATCAATCCAATCCAGAACCGGCTGATAAAATGAGTTAACATCCTCGGGCAACGAATTCCCTGAAAATTCAATAATTGCTTTATCTTTATCGAGGACAACCTTTGGGGTTTCCATGGTTGGCTCTATCTCAACTCTATCCATATCAATTATGGCTTTTGTACTTAATAACCATAAAGTTATTAAATAATTATTTAAAAGCAAACCTTACCAATACAAAATAACGAAAAAAAGTTGAATATATTTATGATTGTTAGTAAATCATTTTAAAACCTTTACCGCGAACGTTAATGATCTCAATGGATGGGTCATTAGCCAAGTATTTACGAAGCTTAGTGATGTAAACATCCATACTACGAGCGTTAAAGTAACTATCGTCGGCCCAAATGGTTTTTAGGGCAAAGTTACGGTCGAGTAAGGTATTTCGGTTTAGGCAAAGGTACTTAAGCAGTTCACTCTCCTTGGTGGTTAGCTTTCGAACATCGTTATCGTAGGTGAGGGTTTGTTTGGTGGCATCAAAAACGTACTTGCCAATTTGAAAAAGGGTTTGCTCGGCACCGTTGGCATCCTTTCGGGTACGGCGCAGAATGGCTTCGAGCCTCATGAGTAGCTCTTCAATGCTAAAGGGCTTGGTCATGTAATCGTCGGCGCCAATGGCAAATCCTTCAATCACATCTTCCTTCATGGACTTGGCTGTAAGGAAAAGGATAGGCATGTTTGGATTCACCATCCTGATTTCCTTGGCCAGCGTAAAGCCGTCCTTTAGGGGCATCATTACATCAAGGATACAAATGTCATAGTAATTGTTTTGAAAGCCCTTGTAGGCTTTTTCGCCATCCTTGTATAGGTCAACATCGTATTCTTTTGCCTGAAGGTACTCCTTGAGCAGGAACCCGAGGTTCTCATCGTCCTCGGCAAGCATTACTCTAATTTTTCTTTGATTCATGGTTGTATTAGTTATTTAGGTATATACGATTGTTCTGCCGGTCCGCTCCAGGGTAGGAAAAACGAAAAAGTGCTCCCTTCGCCCACTTTGCTTTCCACCCAAATTTTCCCTCCGTGTGCTTCCACTATCTTTTTGACATAGCTAAGGCCTAAGCCAAACCCTTTCACGTTATGAATATTGCCGCTTGGCACACGGTAAAACTGGTCAAAAATCTTTTTCAGATTATCGCGGCTAATTCCAATGCCATTATCCTTAACTGCTACCACAATACCATTAGACACATCTTTGGTTAAAATGTTTATTACAGGGTTACCATTTCGGTACTTGGTAGCGTTGTCGAGAAGGTTGTTAATGACATTGGTGATATGAACCTCATCGGCCTTAATAACTGGAGATTGGGCGTTAAACTCATGTATAATTATGCCATCCTGCGATTCGAGCTGTAGGGCAAAATTGTTAGTTACCTTTTTAATAACCTCGTGAACATCAACATCCTTCACCTTAAGCCTTAGCTTAGCCCTTTCGAAGATTGCCATTTGCAACACCTTTTCGACCTGTAAGCCAAGGCGCTTGCTCTCATCGGCAATAACACCACCCAGGTAATCGAGGTTTTTCCGCTCATGGGGTATGCTTTTGTCGTTGAGCATTTGAGCGGCAAGCGATATGGTTGATATAGGCGTTTTGAGCTCGTGGGTCATGTTGCTTACAAAGTCGTTTCTGATCTCCGATACCCTTTTTTGCTTAAAAATGATGTAAAGGGTGATTGTAAATATAGAAATAATTAACAATGTGAGCAATAGGGTACCAAAAGTCATTGGACCCAATGAACTCAAAAGGTAGGTTTTTTGATTGGGGAAATAAATGGTTAAAAAGTAACGGCGGGCAAAAAAATCGTTTGGGAAGAGCTTGTCACGCAATACGAGTCCCTTGAAATTGGGTTTAAACCGGGGACTGCTATATATGGTGCTATCCTTTTCGTTGGTTACTCGATACTCGTAGCGCGCATCAATGCCTTTTCGGGCAAGTTCACGGTGAATTATTGAATCGAGTTGCTCCTGCGAAATTCGCTCGTGTAGCGGCAGTTCAACCCTAATCATACGATCAACTATATTCTCGACAAAAACCGTTTTCTTGAGCAATTTATCGTTAACATTAACGCTTAGTTGCTGCCGGTTGGATAACGCTGGATCCGATGAGATTTTAACCGGTAAATTGCCCAACAGATTTGAATCAAGAATGCTTTTGGTTATAGCGGGCAACCTGAGAGTGTCAAGGTTACTGAGGGTAAAAACCTGCTGGCTTATCTGCTTCGATCTAAATCCGCTTTTAGTTTTATTAAGTATGTCCTGCCTGTATGTCATCCGGGCTGTACCGCTGGTGTTTACTGAGTAGTAGGGTTTTATTTCATCAATTACCTGGACAATGGTTTCCTGCTTTTCAACCTCGTCGATAATACGTTCCATTGCCAAACTGGCTGTTTGGGCAAACTGCTCCTCTTTGATTTGCACAGCAATCCTTATCCACTTGGATTGGAGAAGAACTAAACCTATTGATGCAATGGTGATAACACCGGTTAGTATGAATAGTAATTTCCTGCTCATGAGAGCAAAGGTAATTTTTATGGCATGGTTTGATTTATCCTTAACAAAGTTTAACCCTTAATGGATTTCGAGTAACAAAATAGATCAAGTTGCTGATTTTGAGTGAAGCCCCTTTTAGCTATTCTGCACAGTATGGCTCCTTTAATTTTAAGAGTGATGGCTGCACTTCGGAAACCACCTGAATACCCTGGATTGATTTCAGGCACCTTTGAGTATCGGTAATAAACTGTTCATCGGCTTGCCCGCTTACCTCGATAATGAAATCGATATTGGCAAGCTTAGCATGAAGAACCTTACCTGCTACTTTATTACCAATAAGCGTAATTACTCTACTGGCTGAGGTTTGCCTATCGGTAAAGGCAGGGAATCCTAAATTCTCTTCAAGCTCGATATTTTGGGTTAGTGAAACAGCGCATGCGTGATTGATATTCCAAACCATTTGGCTTATACTCAACGATGAGGCAATGGCTAAAAGCCTGAAATTTACAGGTTCATCCTTCAGTATATGCTTTTTAGAAGAGGACATCTTAAAAAACGGTTTACTCACAAATTTAGAACTTTTGGATAAAAAAAAACGGGCGAATGCCCGTTTTATTCTATTTTTTCTTTACCAGGAACATGTAAACCGGGAAGTGGTCGGAATACCCACCGGTAAAATCATTTCCTACATAAGTTCTCCAAG
>LUYY01000278.1 GCA_001603415.1 Bacteroidales bacterium Bact_07
AGTCGCCAATTTCTGGCGATAATCCGTTACCCTCGTTTTGACTTACAAAGTATAAACCGCTTGGTTTTTTGGCATCGGCGGGAATATTGTGAACCTGAATCCAGGCATTAAAGCGAGCCATTTCATCACCCTCAGGGTCTTTAAAATCTTTATCGCACGAAATGGCTGTTAGTGAAAGGCCTGCAATAAGAAAAAACAAATTTCTATTCATAGCTTCAAATCAATTTCCTGCAAATATACTATTTACCAATTCATTTCAAAGTTAATTGGTTTTAATACTATCAAGTTTGATAGTTATTTCTACCGGCGTATAGGGCGAAACCATTGCGCTTCCATTTTTCCCGTATGCCAAAGGCGAGGGTGCTATGATATTTATAGTTCCACCCAACGATGCCAGGGTAAAACCAATTCGAACGGCATGGAGCGATACACCGCTAAGATTGATGGGGTCTGTTGATGTGGAGTATGTCTCTACTTCCTGCCCGCTGATAAGTTTTACTGTATAACTTCCGAATACCTTGTCGGTTTCGGTAGGGCGAGTTAAACCGGTATCAACTATCTGCTTATAGTATAGGCCACTTGAATGCAGTGTATATCCTGTAAGGTTAATTGAGTTGAGCATTATTTGCTCATTAGTTTTCCCAGGCCCATTCAAGTAGATAACCTCAACATCGAATGCTAATGGTGACCATGGCATTACCGGGCCAACATAGCTATCGCCATACCCAAGGTTCGACGGAAAAAGGATTGTTGCCTTTTGGTTTTCCCGGCAAAGCAGCAAACCATAGTTTAATCCTTTGAGCAAGGGTGTTGAACCAACAACTGCCCTTACGGGCTCAAACTTACGAACCACGGTGTCGAGCTTGGCTTCAATGGCAGCCGATTTGATGTTGGTGTCAAATACTAAAACCGGCGATTTAACGGTATAACCTTTATACCAAAACAGAATGGTGTCGCCGTAGTTTACCTCATACCCATACGATTGGGATTGGGCAACATGGTACACGTCATTTCCCTTTGTGTAGGTCCATTTTTGGGAGTTGATATAGCTCTCAATACTTTTTTCCTCTTCGTATCGCTTATCGTTTTCAAGGGAGTTGTCGCACGATGTAATGATGGGCAAAAAGCCCAGTAAAGGCAGTAAATACTTCAATTTCATTGCACTAACCCTTTCTTAACTTCCAGTATCTCAAGTTCAAAAATAACCGATGTGAATGCGGGTATCATACCATTAGAGTTCCCTTGCTGCCCAAAAGCCAAGTGCGAGGGCACAATGAGCATTGCCTTTTCGCCTTCGCGCATCTTGCCAATAGCTTCTTCTAGTCCAGGTATAACCTGCCATTTCTGGCCGTAAACAAACTGAAAGGGCTCACCCCGCTTAGGGGTAGAATCGAAAATTTTGCCGTTCAGGAAACGACCTTCGTAATGTATGGTAACGGTATCGCCAACTTCAACCTTGTTTCGTTGGGTTTTTACTTGAGGGATAATGTAAAGGCCCGATTCGGTGGGTTGAACGTCAACCTTTTGGCCATCGAGGTATTGCTTTAAGATTACTTTTTCGTATTCGCCAAAATCGTTTATCCAGCTCATGAACGCTTCCATTTCTTTTTGGAAATCCTCGGCAGTTTTAACTTCCAGCAATTTTATATCAACCCTCATGAACTCGCCGGGATTAATAAATTTAGGGAGAGAGGTTTGGAGTGTTTTAGTGAAAAAGGGCTCGGCCTGTATGTAAAACGATGCACTATCGCCACTGTTGAGCATCAGAAAGCACTCGTCAATTGAACCATCATACTCAGGCATGGTTAGTTGGAACTGTCGTACACCCTGAAAGAAAAGAGAGTCGCTCACAGTGCGGTAGGATATTATTGCGGTTACGTAGTTGCCAATTGAGGCGGGAGAGTTACTTTCGCCAAGAGCAATAAGCTTATAGTGAATGCCACTATCGGTAATGCTGTAGCCCGGGAATAGTTTCGACTTGTTTGAGCATGCTGTAATGGCTGTAAGGGCTATTACGGCGGGGATTATTAAGCGTTTTATGTTCATTGCCTGATAGGTTTAGGTATAGTTTGCAATTGGTTTTCCATTGTAAAAATAGAAAATATTTCAATGCTGAATATCAACCAGCTCAA
>LUYY01000279.1 GCA_001603415.1 Bacteroidales bacterium Bact_07
ACGTAGAGCTTCTCAACTTCCCTTGAAACACTTTACTTCCAACTGCCGCTGCCAAAAAAATCCATATGAACAGCTTAATCGGAAAGCATAAGAACAACAGCATGGTAACTGCCAATGGCTTTTTCATGATTCCACCTAACAGTGCCGCTGTCACCATTGCTGCCGCAAAGACCACATGACCGCTGCTTTGTTCAAACACCAGCATCGCAATTCCATACCCCAGACTGACACCTGCAAAAATGACCGGAAAGAAATGTCCTCCCTTTAGACCAAACTGAATGCATAAATTGGTCATTACGATTTTTAAAAATGCGATTCCAATCAGCATGATCGGAAGATATGTTTCATACTCTTCCATAAGTGTTCCCATCTGTTCTTCTCCCGAGAACAAAATGCAGGGAACCAACGTCCCGACTACTCCAAGGCAGATACCTGCAAGTATTTCTCTCCAAACAGCGGGAACCTTACCCGATATCTCTTTTGTCATTTTATGTACCATCTGATAAAAGAAAGCTAAGACACAGCCACACAATATATATACCACCATCATCACATAATCCTTCGTATAAAGCTGTACATCATCGAAGGACGGAAAGCCGGAAAGACCCGCTCCGAACAAATGTGAAAGTCCCGCATAGATTCCTGTTCCTGCCGCCAAAGCAAGTCCATAGACTATGATTTTAGATGTATTGTCTACTTCTGAAATACCGGAATCCGCTTCTTCCTGTACCTGAAATATGCCAAACAGAGGCGCATGAAACAGAACACTAAGCGACACTGCTACCCCTACTTCCGAGTACTCTTTCGTATTCTTTCCTGCTGCCTTCAGATTATCTGCAACCCAATAACATAGTCCCACGATCACTCCGGTCAGTCCCGCTTCCGGTCCTACACTGCTGCCCATAAGAAGAGGCAACAGTGCTGCAAGCAGCATGATAAGCATATTTTTATATTCATAGTGCTTTTCCTTCTTCACTTTTCCGATGACTGTTTCCAGATCCTCCGGATAATCTCCATATTTTCTCCGAAAGAGTCCAATGACAATTCCACCGATTGTACAGACAAGAATCGTATAAAACGGAATAGATACTTGACCAGGTATCCATTCCCATATCAACCCCATCGCTTCCGACATGATTTTCAAGAAAAGCCATACAACTCCGCCCGCAGTTGCCCCTGTCAAAGTGCAAAAAAAGTAAAGTTTTATATGGTTCTTGATTTGTACCTTTGTTCTTCCTGTCTCCATTTACCTTCCCCTTTTTCCGATACATATGCCTGACTATGGTTCATAAACAAACTGCAGTGCAATATGATAAGCACCTTGATCTGCATTGATATCCCAGTCCACATTATCCTGCATACGAAGTTTCAACACACTGATCTGACCTTCTGTAATGTCCCACAGTTCTTGATCTAACTTCTGATAATCACCGGATGCCGTCTGTGCATACAAAGCCAGTTTAGAAGTGTCTGCGTTGATATCCGCCATTTCAATTTCCACTTCAACTTCCCCTGTGGCACTTTCAAAGGAACAACCGGTCAAGTAACCAACCGCCTGCTGATCAATGTCCGGCAGCAAACGTGTCACATCATTCACCACGGTTTCCTCATCTCCCACGATTCGAATAAAATCATCCTGTATAGACCACAAATGTTTATCCGCAGCCGGAACAGACACTTTGTTTCCGTCTGGATCAATCTGCACGATTGCTCCACAGTTATTATTGCCGGGAGATTCCCCCACAGGAACAGTGAACAGCGTCTTTCCATCCTCTATATCCAGTACCTCAAACTGCCAGATGCCCGTCTCCGTATCTTGATTATAGAGATACAGTCGTCCACTTGGAGCCGCAAGTCTGGCTACCGAAGAATTTTTCATTTCATCACTCGACCATACTGTCTTTGCCTCATATTTCGTAGCATTTTGCTTTCTTGTCACGTCAATACGAACCATACCCGGCTGCAATGCAATATTTCCGTTCTGGATCAAACTGACATCCACCAGGGAACCACCTGTTTCTGCATCGCCCGTTTCAGGGTCAGTGTAGATTCCCTTTGCCCACAGTCCAAATGTATTTCCTACCACCACGATATTCGTATCGTCATCCGGTCCATACACAAGAATTGAATTATCAACCGCCGTCGGAGTCCCGGCATCCAACATCCCGAACACTTCCTGCTTTGCAACCACTTCACCGCTTTGCAGATCAATGGCATACAGTGAAATTGTATCGGCATTGTCTGTAAAGAACACCAGATTATTTCCTATCGTCGGCGTCGTTCCGCTTCCCCATGCCAGTCCACCGCCTGTATACTGCGCATCCTCGGCAGCCACATTGGCACCATGACTGTCATAAGGCTGTTTCCATACCTGTTCGACACCGCCGTCAGCCGCATCCCGTAACAAATAGCAGGATAAATTCGTCAATACCACGACACCGTCCGGAGAAGATGAAATACCATTTTCAGCTGCTTCACCATCCATACCGTCACGACCTTCAAAGAG
>LUYY01000280.1 GCA_001603415.1 Bacteroidales bacterium Bact_07
TGATGTTGTAGGCCAAGGTTCTGGTGTAGCTCAACCTGATAGTACTAATGTTACTAAAACTGATAGTTCAAAGGTTATGCCCTAAAACTTCTCACTTGAGATATAAAGCATTCCAAACATCGCTTTTACTTCTTATGGCGAGCAATTTATTTGCTCAGTCAACATTTATTTTTGTTGAAAAACAAACGCCAAATGGTTTAATCAAAGAGAAATACCAAGGGGTTATTGTTAATGGCGATACCATTCGGCAAGGTCGATACTTATACTTTTTCGATAATGGGGTTTTAAACCAAGAAGGGTATTATACAAACGGGAAGCCCGATAGTATTTGGATTACTTACTATCCGAGCGGGGCAAGGTTAAGCCTTTTTCATTACATCAATGGAAAAAAAGAGGGAGCATTCCTTTTCTGGAATACCGATGGTACATTGTATCAGCAAGGAACATACAAAAACGACCTTTTAGATGGAATGCTTGAAACCTATTTCCCGAACGGAAAGGTTAGCGCAAAATCGGAATATCGTTATGGAAAACTAAATGGTATAAGCGAGGTTTATGATGAAACCGGACTGCTTCGTTTACGAAGTGGCTATAAAAATGATACCTTGAATGGGCTTTGGGAAACTTACTACGATACAGGTGAGCTTAACTATAAAGGCCAAAAATGTATGGGCAACTATTGCGATACGCTCTATACTTACTTTAAAAATGGCCGTTTAATGCGAAAAGCCTACTATACTAATGGTAAGATCGATGGCATTTTGATATCGAACTATGAGAATGGGGTCTTACAGATTAAAACCGAGTATCGCGATGGCATTCAGGATGGAACTTATTATGAGTACTATCCCGATGGGAGCCTAAAAGAAACTGGGAACTACCATAAAAACCAAAAAGTTGGAGGGTGGACAAGTTACTACCAGGGTGGACAAAAACATGGCCAAGGCAATTTTTCCAACGGATATTTAGATGGCAAATGGTTTTTTTGGTGGCCAAATGGTAATTTGAAACAGTTGGGCTCTTACTGCCAAGGGAAAGCCTGTGGCCGATGGAAGTACTTTAACAATTCAGGGCTACTTATTATTGATGGCTATTACATTGATGATAAGGAGAATGCCATTTGGACAACGTTTTACCCCAATGGTTCGGTAGCGGGTAGGATATGGAATATAAGCGGAAAGCCTACATCGGTGAAGTGGCTTTACGATAACCAGGGTAAACTCCAGAAACGATTTAATCTTGAAGGATTAGAGAGATAAAAAAGGCCGGATTAACCGGCCTTTTTACTATGCATCGATATTGGCGTACTTAGCATGATGTTCAATAAATTCTCTGCGTGGGGGAACTTCGTCGCCCATAAGCATCGAGAATATTCTATCAGCCTCAGCTGCACTTTCAATGGTTACTTGGCGCAGGATTCGAGTTTCGGGGTTCATGGTAGTTGCCCAAAGTTGCTCGGCGTTCATTTCACCCAAACCTTTGTAGCGCTGAACATGAACCGAGCCATCTTTCCCTTTACCAAGTTCTTCAACCGCTTTTTGCCTTTCCTCCTCGTTCCAGCAGTAACGCTCTTCTTTTCCCTTCTTCACAAGGTAAAGCGGAGGTGTTGCAATGTAGAGATGGCCTTTATTGATTAAGTCGGTCATATAGCGGAAAAAGAAGGTCATAATGAGGGTTGCAATGTGGCTGCCATCAACATCGGCATCGGTCATGATAATCACCTTGTTATAGCGCAAACCCGAAAGGTTAATGGCTTTGCTGTCTTCTTCAGTGCCAATTGAAACGCCTAAGGCGGTAAAGATATTTTTTATTTCCTCGTTCTCAAAGATTTTGTGCTGCATGGCTTTTTCCACGTTCAGAATTTTACCACGAAGTGGAAGAATTGCCTGGAAGCGCCTATCGCGACCTTGTTTTGCAGTACCGCCTGCCGAATCACCCTCAACCAGGAATATTTCGGATACAGCAGGGTCTTTGTCGGAACAGTCGGCAAGTTTGCCGGGTAGTCCTGAACCCGAAAGAACGGTTTTACGCTGAACAAGTTCACGTGCCTTACGGGCAGCATGACGTGCCTGAGCTGCAAGAATTACCTTTTGAACAATATTCCTCGCATCTTTGGGATTTTCCTCAAGGTAGTTAGCAAGGGCTTCGCTTACTGCTTGGTCAACTGCAACACGAACCTCAGGGTTACCTAATTTAGTTTTAGTTTGCCCTTCGAATTGAGGTTCAGCAACCTTTACCGATATCACCGCAGTAAGCCCTTCACGAAAATCGTCGCCATTGATATCGAACTTGAGCTTGCTCAGCATTCCCGAATCGTCGGCGTATTTCTTGAGGGTGCGCGTTAGAGCACTTCTAAATCCGGTTAGGTGCGTTCCCCCTTCAATGGTGTTGATATTGTTTACATAGGAGTGAACGTTCTCGGAGAACGAAGTGTTGTACTGCATGGCAACTTCAACAGGGACTTCGCCCTTATCGTTCTCAATGTAAATAATATTTTCAATTAAGGGTTCACGGTTTAAGTCCAGGAACTTGATGAACTCTTTTAATCCTTCATGAGAGTAAAACTCGGCATAACGGTAGTTACGAGTGCCGTTTTCAATAATCTCGCGTTTATCGGTAAGTGTTAGTTTAATCCCTTTATTCAGGAACGCTAATTCCCTAAGCCTCGATTCCAGAATTTCGAAGTTAAACGCTGTGGTTTGAGTGAAAATCTGGTCGTCGGGCATAAAAGTTATGATAGTTCCCGTTTCCTCTGTACTTCCAATAACTTTGAGTTCGGTAGTAGGCTTGCCACGTGAATATTCTTGTCGGTATATTTTACCATCGCGTTTAACCTCGGCGATGAGGTTTACCGAAAGGGCGTTAACGCATGAAACCCCCACGCCGTGCAATCCACCCGATACCTTGTAGGAATCCTTATCGAACTTGCCGCCTGCATGGAGCACGGTAAGCACCACTTCAAGTGCCGATTTTTGCTCCTTTTCGTGGTAATCAACAGGAATACCTCGTCCGTTGTCGGAAATGGTTATTGAACCATCTTCGTTTATTACTACATCAATGCGATTGCAATAGCCTGCAAGGGCTTCGTCAATGGAGTTATCAACCACTTCATAAACCAGGTGATGTAATCCTTTGTTCCCGGTATCGCCAATGTACATGGCTGGGCGCATACGCACAGCCTCTAATCCTTCAAGAACCTGAATACTACTGGCTGAGTAGCTATTTTCGCCTTTTAATCCTTTTTCCTTTTCGGTCATAGTGAAATTTAACTAAAACACCACAATAATTTAACCTTCAAAGATAACCAAAATATT
>LUYY01000281.1 GCA_001603415.1 Bacteroidales bacterium Bact_07
AAACTTTATTATTGTAGTTTTGTTATCAAGATAAATGAAAATTCATTTTTTTTAGGAGAATAATATGAAAGCACGAAATCTATTGATTGTTGTACTTGCTGTAATACTTTCATCCTGTGGAATACAGGAGCAAAAGGCAAAGTATGTGTTCTTTTTTATTGGCGATGGAATGGGGGTTTCACACGTAACGCTAGCTAAGCTTTATGCCGATAGCGTTTTAAACGACAGCACGGCTGTGGCGTTTACCCGTTTCCCTGTATCATCGCTTTCAACAACCTATGCACACAATAGGTACGTTACCTGTTCTGCTGCCGCAGGCACAGCACTTTCAACCGGAACAAAGACATCCATTAATACCATAGGCTTAACCTATGACCGTACCGATACCCTTTACAGTATTGCCAAAAAATTCAAGGAAGCCGGTCGCAAGGTTGCAATACTTACTAGCGTTAGCATCGATCATGCTACACCTGCAGCATTTTACGCCCATGTGGGCTCGCGTGGCAGTTACTACGATATTGCAAAGCAATTGCTTAAGTCCAACTACGATTTCTTTGCTTCGGGTGGTTTTCTTGAGCCCTATGGCTCAAAACCTGATTCTGGTGCAGTAAGTATTTACGAGTTGGGCATACAAAAAGGCTACAAGTTTACCTCAACCTTTACTGGAGTAGATTCCCTTGTTGCTGCAGGTGCAAGGTCAATAGTTTACTCAGCACCGAATCCAGCGCCAAGTAGTACTTTGCAGTACGAAATAGATCGTACTAACTCTGATGTGAGTTTGGCCGATATTACCCGCAAAGCTATTGAGGTTGTGGATAATCCCAATGGATTTTTCATGATGGTTGAGGGCGGTAAAATCGATTGGGCTGCCCACGATAATGATGCTGCTACGGTTATTCACGATGTGCTTGCTTTTGCCCGTGCCATAGATGTAGCTGTTGAATTCTACAAAAAGCATCCCAACGAAACCCTTATCATTGTTACTGCCGACCACGAAACAGGCGGCCTTTCCATTGGAAACAGGGAGAATAAATACGATGTACATATCAATTTGCTCAAATACCAAAAAGTATCAAAGGAGCGGTTGCATAAGTTGATTGCAGAATTTAAGGAAAATAACCCTAAGGCAAAATTTGAGGATTTGCTTAAGCTTTTAGCCGATAACACAGGCCTCTCAAAGGAGGTTGAGCTATCCGACAGCGACATTATAATGCTAAAGGTCGCTTATAATTCATCCTTTAGGAATGTAAAACCTGCAGAAAAAACTACCTATAGCGAAACTGACCCTATTTCAAAAGTGGCCATTCAGCTAATTAACTCAAAGGCTGCTGTAGGTTGGACATCAGGTTCTCATACTGGCCAACCTGTTCCCGTATTTGCCATTGGTAACGGACAGGAACTTTTTATTCCTTTGCTCGACAATACCGAAATCCCCAAAAATATTATAAGAGCCTCAGGAATAGCATATTAAAGCATTTTTGAATAAAATATATTAGGAGGGGAGGTGTTTTTCACCTACCCTCTTTTTTTGATGAATGGTTCTATTCTCTATTCAAGTAAACGTTCTTTGTACATAAACGAACGTTTTATTATGATATTTATCAAATTAATAACAAAAAATATTATTATGGTATAATAATTTGCCGTAACTTTATTCAATAACTTTTAATAATTAGATAGTATGAAAAAGGTATATTCACTTTTGGCCTTACTGATTAGCGCCAACATTTACGCACAGGATGTTCAAAAGGGTAATCGGATTCCCTCAACTTACGACAGGAGTTCAATTACAGTTTTTTACATGAAGTTTCCCGGGGAGAATCATGCTTCCGAAGTTGAGGCAAAATTTCCAAAGATTAAGTTAACCGATAAATATTACGACAACACCCTCGATTACATGGTATTTGAAGCACCATTCACTCGTGGCGATGCATCGGTTGTGCCAACCAAGGCCATTGAGAGCTTCCTTATGCAGAAAGATGTATCAAAGGAAATTGTAAGTAAATGGTACAACCGTAAGGATGATGGCTCCATGGATCTTGACCTCATTTTCGATAGGGGTACATTCAATGCCACCGATGCGCAGTACATTAAAGCCCAGGCTACAAAGCGTGGCGAAAATATACTGAAGGATTACGGGAATCGCCTTATTGAGAAGAGTTACATTCTTGTTCTCGATTACCAAAGTATTGTAAATATGAGGGAAGCCAAGGTTGAAAAAATGAAGGGGTGGAAGGCAACTGTTAACGGATATCTTTACAAGGTAAAGTACAACGAAGAAACCCAGAATGCCCTCTACGATTGCTGGATCTATCCCGAGGATTCACCCGAGGTTCGTAAGGAAAAAATCAAGAAGTTTCAAGAGTTGAATATACCTATAGAATTTGTTACACAAACCGTTGTATATATTACTGCTTCGCAGCCAAGCGAGGATACACAGTTAGGAAAATTGATCAAGCAAAAAACCGAGGATCAATTATTTGAAGAGTTGGTTCAAAAGGGTTACGACGAATCGTTGTATTACCTCGAGATGAAGCATGAAGATTTCATGGTTAAAACAACCATTCACCAGGTACATCCAATCCGTGTCAAAATTGGTTTGAAGGAAGGCTTAAAATGCGATAATCGATACTTTGCCTATGAGTATGTATATAACGAAAAGACCAACAGTGCTGAACCTCGTTTTCGTGGGGTAATTCGTGCCACCAGTAAGATTGTCGATAACCGTCAGGTTGCTAAAGGCGATATGCCTACTTCGCAGTTTTACCAAACCGCTGGGCGTAAACTCCGTGAAGGATACCTTATTCGCCAGCAAAACGACCTTGGTTTAGAGCTGCTGCTTGGTTATGAGGCCGGTGAAGTAGGTGGGGTTTATGGACGAATTGATGCCCGCATGGGACGATATGTTGGCATTAAAGCCCTGTTTGTTTACGTTGAGGGTGGTGTTCAGGCTAAAGATTATGATATTTATGAAAATATTGCCTTCTTGCACTACGGTGCTGGTTTAGCCAAGGGATTCATGCTAACCCGTAATCTTGAACTACGCCCCTACATTGGGTTAGGACAGGAGCAGGCTAACCAATCGGATTTGTCCAGTAGCACTTTAAAAGTTCTTTACCTGAAAGCCGGTGCAAATTTGGCACTAAATTTGAAACATAACATCCAGCTAATGG
>LUYY01000282.1 GCA_001603415.1 Bacteroidales bacterium Bact_07
TTAAAATCGTCATTACTGGTAAACTCATTGTAAACATCATCAAGGAGCTGATTTAAGTTTACCTCAGAGAGCAAAAGGTTAACCTGATTGGTTTCAATTTTAGAAAGTTCAAGGATATCGTCAACAATTCTTATGAGCTTGTTGCCAAGTTTTTTAACCTGTTCGCCAAGTTGAATACGTTCCTCGGTAGTGCTTTCGGGGGTTGATAGGTAGTAGGTTAGCCCAAGTACCCCATTTAATGGGGTTCGAATTTCGTGGCTGATATTAGCCAGGAATGCTGACTTTATTCTCTCGAGTTCCCTTATCTTATCAATAGCATTGTTTAGCTCTTGGGTTCGATGCTTTACAAGGGAATCAAGTTCGTTGTTGAACTTGAACAGCTGCGAGTTTGTGTGTTCCAGAAGTTTTTTCTTATGGGAGAGCTGAATGGCAAAGTAAGCTATCACACTAAGGGTTACAAGTAAAAGGATGGAAAGGATAGTGTATAGGGTAATGATTTTTTTGTCCTTCTGTTCATTTAACGATTTCAGCTCAAGCTGCAGCTGCAGCTGCTGGTTCTCCTTTTCCTGCTTTTCAAGCTGCAACATTGAGTGCAGCTGAGCAATCTGACTCACCAGCTGTTTGGTGAATGTTTTATCGTTATACTCCAAAAACTCCTTTAGGCATCGATGGGAATTCCTAAAATCGCCAAGTTCCTCATAGCAAATGGCAAGTTGTTGGTTGGCCTGAGCAGTAATATCCTCCTCTCCATTTTTTTGGGATAATTGCTTGGCATCAAGTAGGTGTTTTTTGGCTTCGCCGTATTTGCTTAGACTGTTATAGCATCGGCCAATTGCCAGGTTGCTCAAAGCAATACCTCGAGATGATTTAAGTTTTTTACTTAGATTAAAAGAATGGTTGTGGTAAAACAAAGCCGAATCGATTTTGCCTAAACCTTCATATAGAACTCCAATGTTATCGAAAAACGATGCAAGCATGAGCGAATCCATGTACTTGCCGTAATCGTTAAGCGTGCTGAAAAGGATTTTCTTAGCATTATCCTTTTCGCCTGTCTTTACAAGGCATAACCCAATATTCCCTTTTACCCTGATGTAATTCTTGAAGCTATGAACTTTTTCGTAATACCTTGCTGCTTTCTCAAAGAAATCGGCTGAAAGATTGTAGTTTTCAAGGGTGTAGTAAACAATTCCCAGCGAGTTAAAACTATTGGCGAGTAGTGAGCTATCGTTAACCCTTGATGCCAGTTTTACACTTTCCTCAATTAGCTGTATTGCTTTGATGTAGTTCGATTTTCGGATATAACATGCTCCCAGGGTATAGTAGGTTTTGGCTACTCCAGCACTATCGTTAATCAGGTTGAATAGCACTAAAGCTTTCTGAAGGCTATCGATAGCAGCATCGTAGTTGTTTAACCTGAAAAGGGCATTACCCATGGCATGGGTGGCATTGGCCAGCAACTGATTGCTGCTTGAGTGGAAGGCTATTTGGTACGCCTCGCCAGCAAGTTTTATTCGAAGCTGCGGCGAATTGGTATTGGCTGCGGAATCGATTAATTTTTTAACAACAATACTATCGGATTGCGAGTGGGCATAAAATGAGTTTACGAATAGCAAAATAAAAGCTACCGAAAAAAGAAATGAAGTTCTATGGGTAAAATTTAGGCTTTGCATTATAGACCTTTACCATGCAAACATA
>LUYY01000283.1 GCA_001603415.1 Bacteroidales bacterium Bact_07
GTTTTGTTTTATAAAACATTCTAAAAGTAGATATAAATCTGATTTTCAGAATGTTAAATTGGTTACTAATTATTTATTTATGACACAAAATTAGGCTTTTTTATGCACAGCAATCGTTTTAAAACATATTTTACGACATGTTTTTGCTTTTTACCTACCCCACCGTGGTAAGAATGACTCATCTGGGATAACGGTTTAGCATAGCGGTAATCCTATTGAAATGGGGCCCTTCCCAATAAATTTGACCGCATCTGGTGCATTTGAAAAACTCGTTGTAAACCTGATAGGTAGTTTGGGGAACTTGATTCTCAACCTTTGATTTTTCAACCTGCACCACCTCGCCATTGCACAACGAGCATCTCGAAAAAGGATCAAAGAAATTGGTTAGGTTAAAGTAATCAACTACTTCTGAAAGCTGTAACTGAGGTTTTGTATTCCTAAGGTAGTATCCGTAACGTGCTTTCCCATTTCGAAGTATACCCTTGTCTCGAGTGAGTATGATTCGGCCATCGGCCTGCGCAATTTCAAGTATATTATTATCGGTATAGGATTTATCGTAAAGCGTATCGATACCACAAAAGCGCAGGTACGCAGCCAGTCGACCTAAATGGACATCAAGCACAAAGCGAGGGGGAATCTCAAAATCGGGGCGCAGGGCAATATCCGAAATTGTTATTGATGAAAACTTGGGGTAACACGAAACCAAGCTACCCTGGGCAGGACGAAAAGAAAACTTTACCGGTAAACCATCAACCAAAATGAGGAAAACCTCAACATGCGGAACACCTAACGCTTCAACCAAATCCTTCACGGTTGGCGTACCCCAAAAACCAACACGTTGATCCTTTTGCTTCTGGCCTGCAGGCAAAAAGTCGTTCAGATTACCGTAAAACCTAATATTTACATACTTTTTGAACTCAACGGACACGATTACTGTTTGTAAATTGTAAATTTGCAGTAAATTACAAAATGATATGGCAATAATCAAACCTTTAAGGGGTTATACTCCCAAAATTGGCAAGAACTGTTTTATAGCCGAAACCGCAGTTATTATAGGCGATGTTGAAATTGGCGATGATTGCAGCATTTGGTATGGGGCTGTTATTCGTGGTGATGTAAACTCCATTCGCATAGGTAATAGGGTTAACATTCAGGATAATGCGGTGCTTCATACCACCTACCAAAAAACCACCATCAAACTTGGCGATGATGTATCCATTGGGCACGGGGTGATACTCCATGGTGCAGAGGTTGGCAATGGCGCTCTGCTTGGGATGGGTTGTACGGTAATGGACAACGCCAAAATTGGCGAGGGTTCCATTATTGCTGCCAACGCATTGGTTCTGGAAAATACTGTTGTTGAACCAGCAAGCGTTTATGCAGGGGTTCCAGCTCGTTTTGTCAAAAAGGTTGACCCTGAGCTAAGCCGCGAAACCAACGAGCGTATTGCCCGCAACTACCTTTTTTACTCAGGTTGGTATAAGGACGAAAATACAAAGTGATATTAAGGCATTATTTTTGAACTGATTTACCATTAAACAAAATCAAAATCATGAAAAACAGAAACTGGATTTTAACTATTGCGTTACTGGCTACATCGCTTTCGGTATCAATGGCACAGGAAACCAAAATAAACTGGATTGAAATTGATAGGGCTTTTGACATAAACGCTAAAACACCCCGAAAAATATTCATTGACGTTTACACCAATTGGTGTGGATGGTGTAAAAAGATGGATGAGAACACCTTTTCCAATCCGGTAATAGCCTCGTACCTCTCCACAAAATTTCATGCTGTTAAGTTCAACGCTGAGGGCACAAAGGATATTACATATAAAGGTAAGGTTTACAAGAACAAAGGTCAGGGTCAACGAAACCCTCATGAATTTGCCATTGCCCTACTGCAAGGTCGATTATCGTATCCATCAATAGTTTTCATGGATGAGGATAATAACCTAATAACCTACCTTGCGGGGTACTTGACCCCCGAGCAGCTTGAGCCAATTTTGGCATACATCGAGAGCGATGCTTACAGAACCCAGAAATGGGAAGATTTCAGAGCCAAATTTGTTAGTAAACTCAATGCAGCAGCAAAGCCCTAACTAATTAATTGCCCCTATAATTTACCGGTAGCTGTGCTAATAATCCGTACTGGTAAACACTTAATCGTTTTGAAGCAAGTTGTTGCTTGCCATCCAAAATTCGCATGTTGGTTATAACAGGTATGCGGTAGTAAAATCTATCGAGTTTTGCTTTTACTGTAAAAGACTCCATATCACTTTTGACTGCATCAAAATTTTCAGGATATTCGGGTTGATCAAACTCAATTAGAATTGGCCTTCCGGAAAGGTCGGTAGGTGCAAGCAAACCTTTGCTCTCAGAAAAGCGGAAAAGGATTGCATTCTCGCCTTGGGTGCTTGAGGGTATATAGCTAAAGGTTTGGGAAAATGTATGTGTAAGCCTTTTACCAATGAATAGGGCAAGGTACTCATCCTCCAATCGTTGAAGTTCTTTAAGGATCAGTTGCAAAGCGTCGCCTGCAAATGGGTGATCGATGTCGGGGGTAAGAAAATCGAGCCTTTTCTTTCGAATGCTGAAGATAAAATCGGCAGCCTCCTTAGCCTTTTCCTCAAGGTTGCGTTCTACGGTCATCGATCGCTGAATGGGAACCCTAACATAAACACTATCGCGAAGGGTTCGACCGTAAAAGGTTGTTGTTTCCTCTGCTATAAAGGGATTAACTGATAAATCCTTAAAAACCACTTCATCACTACTGTTGAAATCCTGGCTATTGGCTAATGTTCTAGAATCGATGGTTTGGGTAAGAGGTAAAATTAAGCCATCAGCCGACAATTTTAGGTAATTGCCATAGCCCTTTCCCGAAGGGTAAACGGCAAAAATTGCCTTGGGGTCGGTTTCGGTATGGGTTTCAATATCAATCCTGGTAATGGCATACTCAACCTTATCAGTATTACTTATCCCCTCAATACCTAAAAACTTTTTGGCATACTCGGCATATGGCCCTGGAATGTAGATGGTTTGGGTACAAGCAACTCTTACATATACAACGGTGCGGGGTAAGGTATAGTAAATCGCAACCTTTTTATCGTCGTTGGGCTTGCCAAGAGGCTCAACCTGAATGGTCTTACTATTGCAGCCAAAAAATGCTGCCGTAACTAGAGCGAAGAATAGTTTTTTACTCGTCATTATTGGTAATGTGTTGGAATGCTTTACAAATATAGTTCACAATATCGGATGCGCACAAGCTAATTTGTCCAAAATCATCGGCAGCCAAATCGCCGGCTAGGCCATGAATAAAAACGCCAGTAATGACAGCATCGGTTGGTGAAAGCCCACGAGCTAACAGGCCAGTAATTATACCACTAAGCACATCGCCACTACCACCGGTAGCCATGCCCGGGTTTCCGGTTGAGTTGAAATGAACATTACCATTGGGCAGCACAACCCGTGTATAGGCTCCCTTCAAAACTATTATCACTTTGTATTTTTGTGCCATTTCGCGGGCAAGTTCAAGCCTATCCCAAGTATTTTCAGATTTTCCAAAAAGCCTGTCGAATTCACCGGGATGTGGCGTTAAGATCAATGTGGCATAAGTGCTTTTTAGCACATCAATATTCTTTGAAAGCAAATTCAGCCCGTCGGCATCAATCACCATGGGTACACGGCAAGTTTTTATTAACTTGATGAGCATTTGTTGGGTATCGCTGTTTTGAGCAATACCCGGGCCAACGCAAACCGCGCTGTACTTATCCAGCGGAGGAAAATCGATAAGGTGAGTTTCACAATTATCTACACTCGCCAAAGCTTCAGGAACACTTACCTGAGCTATTGTATAACCTGTTTTTGGGATGTGCATTGTTACCAACCCCGCCCCGCTCCTCACTGTCGATTTAGCGCAAAGACAAGCAGCTCCCATCATTCCTTGCGAACCTGCCAGTATAAGCGCATGCCCAAAAGTTCCCTTATGGGCAAAGGTTGAATGATGAAGAAAATCTATTTTCAAACTGCTTGCCGTTGTGTAGTAATAAGGTGTATCTGTGTTTTCGATTGCTTGTGGGTGCAGTCCAATGGGGATAACAACCCAGCGCTTAACAAAAGGCTCGTTCTCAGGCATAAAAAAAGCCAACTTGGGAAACTGCAAGCTAAGGCAGTAATCGGCCTTAATAACCGGATTATGGTTAGGAACCGGATTGGCTTCGCCAAAAAGCCCCGATGGAATATCAATGGCAATAACCTTTGCCCCCGATGAATTGATATGTTCAATGAGCCTAGCAGCCAACCCATCGACAGGGCGGCTAAGGCCTGAGCCGTAGAGAGCATCAACCAAAAGATCATCGATATTGATTACTGGAAAATCGCATTCGTGGGTAATTAGATGTATGTCGGATGTCAAATCCTTAAGCCTTTCAAGGTTAGTAGAAAAGTCCGGCGAGTAAGCTTCGGCTTTTAAGTAGAAACATTGCGTATTAAAGCCTGCATTTATTAGCAGGCGAGCCATTGCAAGACCATCGCCACCATTATTTCCCGGCCCGCAAAAAATCTTAACCCGTCGATTTTTATGATACTTACTACGAAACCAACTGAAAATAGCTGTAGCTGCCCGCTCCATCAAGTTGATTGACTCAATGGGCTCGTGTTTAATGGTATAAGAATCAATGCTTTTAATCTGGCTGGTTTTGAATACTTTCATGGTTACAGTCTATAGTGCTAAGTTACTATTTTTTTGCTGGCAAACCTATTTATAAATTAATACCAATAATCCGT
>LUYY01000284.1 GCA_001603415.1 Bacteroidales bacterium Bact_07
GATATATGTCATTTTATCATTGTCTAATGCTAAACATTGCATTTTTACTACTAAACAAAATTTTAGGCTAAAAGTTTGATAAGTTGTAATTTTGTCAGTCATAAAATTCAATCATGAAGGAGTACCTAAAAAGCAATATATTCAGAGTAATTTCGGATGTGGCTGATATCGAAGGGGTTGATGCTTACGTTACTGGTGGGTTTGTTAGGGATATCTTACTTAATAGGCCATCAAAGGATATTGATATTGTGGTGGTTGGGAGTGGGGTTGACTTTGCCCAAAAAGTGGCACAAAGGCTAAGGGCAAGGAAGGTAACCTATTTTAAAAATTTTGGAACTGCTCAGCTTAAGCATAACGAGTGGGACATTGAGTTTGTGGGGGCCCGCAAGGAGTCGTACAGGCTCGACTCGCGAAAGCCAATTGTGGAAAATGGGACGCTCGAAGACGACCAGAAAAGGCGCGATTTTACCATTAATGCCCTTGCAATAGGGCTGAATAAAAGAAACTTTGGCGAGCTTATCGATCCGTTTAACGGGCAGCAGGATTTAAAACAAAAAATAATCCGTACACCGCTTGAACCTGCTGCAACTTTTTCTGACGATCCATTGCGAATGGTTAGGGCTATTCGGTTTGCCACTCAGCTAAACTTCGATATAGAACCGAACACTTTTAAGGCCATTAGCGAAATGAGTGGCCGTATTTCCATTGTTTCCATTGAACGCGTGATGGACGAAATCAATAAGATGATGGCTTCGCCTCGCCCATCAATTGGATGGTTGCTACTTGATCAAACGGGACTCTTGCAGTACATTCTTCCGGAATTGGCTGCCATGAAAGGGGTGGAATCGCGCAATGGGGTTACGCATAAGGATAACTTTTACCATACCCTCGAGGTTTTGGACAACCTGGCACAGAAAAGCGATGATTTATGGCTTCGATGGGCTGCATTGCTTCACGATATTGGCAAGCCCAAAACTAAACGTTTTGTTGCAGGGCAGGGCTGGACATTCCATGGGCACGACTTTTTAGGAGCCAAAATGATTCCTGAAATTTTCCGAAAGCTAAAGCTACCGCTTAACGATAAGATGAAGTTTGTTCAGAAGATGGTTTTACTTCATCTCCGCCCCATAGTTCTTTCGCAGGAGGTTGTTACCGATTCGGCTATTCGCCGTTTGCTTTTTGATGCCGGCGACGATATTGATGCCCTAATGATGCTTTGCGAAGCTGATATTACTTCAAAGAACGATAGCACCGTTCGAAAACATCTTGCTAACTTTAGGATTGTCAGAAAAAAGTTAAAAGAGGTTGAGGAAAAGGATTCCATAAGAAACTTTCAACCTCCGGTTACTGGAGAAATGATAATGGGAACCTTTAATCTTAAGCCTTGCAAGGAAGTGGGGATTATTAAGAACAGAATAAAAGATGCCATTTTGGATGGCGAAATAAGGAACGACTTTTTTGAGGCCTATACCTTGATGCTAAATACTGGAAAGGATTTGGGTTTGACTGCCGTAAAAATCGACCCGCGATACAGTTCCCTATCAAGCAAATGAGTTGTATCTTTATAAAAAATAGTTTATGGCTAATGAGAGGAAAATCGGTTTAAAGCATATTGTAACACTCGTACTATTCCTTATATCGTACCTGATTGTGGTTACAATAATACCACGCGAGGGGCGATTTAAGTATGAGTTTCAGAAAGGAAGACCTTGGATGCATGAGGATCTTTACGCTCCATTCGATTTTCCTGTTTATAAAACAGAACAGGAACTCTTTGCCGAACGAAGTAAGCTGCTCAAGGAATTCAAATCGTTTTACCGGTTCGATTCTACCGTTCAACACCAGCAGATAGAAAAGTTTGGAGCCGATTTTGATTTAACGTTCGACAAGTTTGTATCAAATAAAAACCTATCAAAAGTTAACTATCAATTAATTAAGTCAAAAATTAAAAAAACCGTCACTGATAACCTAAACCAAATCTATATAAGAGGTGTAATCAACCAGAATGAGAACAGCATATCCAACAGCATGCTCAAGCAGGGCTTAGCAGTAGTGATTAATAATGTGGCTTACGATAAGTGGTTCGATGAGGTTTATACAGTTCAGCGGGCCAGCAGGCTTTTAAGTGGGTATGCTTTCGATGTCACTAAAAGTGTAAGCCCCGAACTGGCTGAGTTTTGGAATACATTCAACCTAAAGGAATACGTTCAGCCAAACCTATTTTACGATGAGGTTGCCACGCAAAAGTTTCGAAACGAGCTGATATCTAATATCTCAGTTACCAAGGGTTTGGTGCAGGCTGGCGAAAAAATTGTTGTAAAAGGCGAAGTGGTAAACTCTGAGGTTTATCAAATCCTTGAATCGCTTAAAAGGGAATACGAAAAACGGCTGGGCTCAAAGAATTTATATGCCATTTTACTTGGGAATTTATTGTTAATAGCATCACTTTATATTGTTCTTTTTCTATTCCTCTTAAATTTTAGAAGCGAAGTTCTGAAGGATAACCGAAAGCTATTGTTCATCCTTTTGCTTATTACATCAGTTGCAGTGGTTTCTGCTGTTGTGATTAAAACCAATGCCTTTAGCATATTTGTTATTCCGCTTGCCATTGTTCCCATTTTTGTAAAAACATTTTTCGACTCACGGCTTGCCCTTTTTGTGCATCTTATAACCATTTTCCTTGTTGCTTTTCTTGTTCCCAATAGTTTTGAGTTTGTATTCACCAACTTTATTGCCGGTATAGTGGCCATAATTGGCCTGTCGAAAATGTATAACCGTGGGCAACTCTTTAAAACAGTCGGGCTTGTTTACCTATCGTACCTGATATTAACATTAAGCCTTTACCTTGTTGCCGATGGATCACTTAAGGAAGTTAACTGGTTTATAACACTGTGGTACGGTATCAATGCTTTACTATTACTTGCATCGTACCAGTTGGTTTATGTCATTGAGAAGTTTTTTGGCTTTTTGTCCGATATCACTTTGATAGAAATCTCCGATACCAATCTTGATTTGCTGCGGAAGTTAGCTGAGGTTGCTCCGGGAACCTTTCAGCACTCCTTGCAGGTGGCTAATTTGGCTGAGAGTGCTGTGCAACGCGTTGGAGGTAATCCCTTGCTGGTTAGGGCTGGGGCCCTTTACCACGATATTGGTAAGATGGCTAATCCGCTTTTTTTCATCGAGAATCAACAAGGCGGTTTTAATCCCCACGAGAATGTTGACAATGTAAAGAGTGCAGAGATTATTATTAACCATGTGCCTGAGGGGGTTAAGATTGCCACCAAGGCTGGACTTCCAAGCCCGATTATTGATTTCATAAAAATGCATCATGGCACATCAAAGGTGAAGTATTTCTACAATAGGGAGTTACAGGTAGAAAATGCGGTTATTGATGAAGAGAAATTTTCGTATCCTGGCCCTGAACCCCAAACGAAGGAAACAGCCATTGTAATGATGGCCGATGCCGTTGAGGCCGCCTCGCGGAGCCTAAAGGAATATACAATTCAAAGCATCGATCAATTGGTAGAAAGAATTATTGATGATCAGTTAAATTCAGGACAGTATAGTTTTGCGGATATTACTCTCAGGGATATCACACTTATTAAAACAATCTTTAAGAAAAAGTTACAGAACATTTACCATGTTCGGTTGGAGTATCCGGAAATGGTCAATAATAGGCAGAGCTAATCGATTCGAAGCCCCATTACGCAAATGTCGTCAAGCTGATCGGTCCCGTGTAAATGGTTTTCAATCATTTGTACCAGTAAATTGCGCTGAGCAGCCATGGGCATAGTGTATGATTGGAAAATAATATCGATAAACCGCTGTAACCCAAATTTCTTTTTTTCCACGTTGATCTGGTCGGCATAACCGTCGGAAAATAGGTAGATGTAAGTTGGTGATGCTAGTTCAAGTGTAATATTCTCAAATGGTTTGACATTTGCTGGTTGAAAGCCCCCTGTTGAACGAATACTCCCTTTAACCAGTTGCTTATCGCCATTCTGTATTATAAGCATTGGCCTTGCGGCCCCAGAGAAATAAATCTTTTTGTCCTGCTTATCGATGGTTATAAAAGCAATATCGATTCCAGCCAGAACAATATTTCCTGTTTCTTTCTGTTTAAGCGCTTCGCGCAGCTGTTCGTTAAGTGCTTCAAGCACCAATGATGGTAGGAAAACACCCCATTCAATCACAATCTTATTGAGCAAGGTGTTTCCAATCATCGACATGAAAGCCCCGGGTACACCGTGACCCGTGCAGTCCATAACCGCTGCATAGGTGAAACGCTCATCGTTGCTTACCCAGTAAAAATCGCCACTTACAATATCCTTTGGCTGGAAAATTACAAAGTGGTCAGTAAAAAGTTCCGATAATTTTTCGGGTTTTGGGAGCAATGCGCTTTGGATGGTTTTGGCATACTCAATGCTGCTAATCATCCTTTCGTTTTTGTCGGCAATGATTTGCTGTGATTGTTCCAGTATCAGATTTTTGCGTTCAATCTCATCGCGTTGGGCAAGGATCTCTTCCTGTTGCTGTTGGAGTTCCTCATTTTTTTCAAGGATTTCTTTTTGATGGTAATTGAGTTCCTCGTTTTTTAGTTTGATTTTATGGAGGTAGAACAGAATAAAGCCAATGAGTATTGCCCCTAAACTAACGATTACAATCAGTGATGTTTTCACGGCTTTCTCGCGCCTTAAGCGTTCGGCGTATTCTGCATCTTTTTTTGCCTGAGCAATTCGTTGTTCTTCCTGTTGGTGTTCAAACTTATAAAAGAATTCTGCTTGGATAGATTTTCGGGTATTCTCTTCGTTGAAAAGTGTATCGCGGGTTGCAATATGCTTTTTGAAGTGTGAGTATGCCGCTGCAATATTGCCCTGCTTATCGAATATCTGGCTTAACTGATGGTGGGCATCGCTTTTAATATCCAACAGATTGTTACTATCGGCAATTTCAAGCGCTTTACTGTAGTGTAGGATCGCTTGGCCCAGATTGCCGACTTTCTGGTAGTATTTTCCAAAATTGATTTCGCACTCGGCGAGACGTTGGGGACTACTGGTGGTTAAAAAGGTTTTACGGGCAAGTTCAAGGTATTTAAGAACATCATTTAACGAACCGATATCGATATTAATGCCTGCAAGTTCATTATATATAGTACCTATAGCATCGAGGTCGTTTGTGCGATTGGCATAAACCAGCGCCCGGAGATAGTAATCGGCAGCTTTTTGCAGATCACCCTTTTTGCGGTACACTTCACCTATGTTGAGGTACGATGTGCCTATACCTTCATCATTTTTAAGGTTTTTCTCTATTGCCAACGATTTGTTGTAGTACTCTAAGGCTTTATCGTAAAGTTTTTGGTAGAGGTGAACCACACCAATGTTGTTAAGTACCGATGATATTCCGGGTTGATGATTCACCTTTTGGTAGTTTGCCAGTGACTTAAAGTAGTAATCTAGGGCAGTGGGGTAGTCGCCCCTAAGTCTGTAAATGGCTCCAATTTGGTTAAGAGTGGCTGCCTCGCCTCTTGTGTTTCCGGTTTGCCGGTAATAATTAAGCACTTCGCTAAAATCGGCCATGGCATGGCTGAATCGCCCTTTTATTCTATTGATGGCACCTCTGTGGGTAAGTGCTTGAATTTTGAAGGTCGATAAACCCAACCTAACAAAAAACACTAAAGCTTTGTCGATTATTAGCATGCAGCTGTCATACTGCTCTTCTTGAAAAAGACTATCAATTGTTTCGGCAAGCTTTGAGGCGTAAATGGAGTCACGCTGAAAGTCTGCGCGATCATATTGATCGTTTTGGGCAAAAGCTGGTACCGTGCCTATTGATAGTATCAATAAGGCAAAAAAAAGTAGAGTTCTTTTCGAAGGCAAATGAAGCATTAACTATTGCTGATATAACTTCAAATTTAACCATTTAATGCCGTTAATTTTTATTTGATTGGAGCATAGAAAGCCTCTTTTTGATTAAATTGCAATAAACTATTGCATACTGTTTATTTGAGTTGATAAATAAAAAAAACCGGCATAGCCGGTTAATGTTTTTTAGTTTCAAGTTC
>LUYY01000285.1 GCA_001603415.1 Bacteroidales bacterium Bact_07
CTAAGAATCTTACTCTGGAAGAAATGGAGTTTGTAAAGCAAATCATCCTTTATAACAAGGGAGGAGACACAGCCAGCTGGATCGTTAATGCCCAGAGAGGCCCCATGGGTTCAGCCAGATGCCTGAATGCTATTATTGATGGGAAGGGACTTTGTAATATTTTCTATGGAGTATCCACGACTGTTATGGCTGAAAAGATGCCTGCTCTTACAAAAATGCAGAATGAGGTTTTTACAAACATCATACTTGGTGATCCGATTGAGAAATTTGATAAGTTTGTAGAGGACTGGAAGAAGATGGGCGGAGATGAAATAACCAGGGAAGTAAATGAATGGTATAAAAAGAACTACTAATAACCAGGAATACGTTGGAATACAGGTGGGGGATCACATGACAATTCGTCTTGCCGATAGTAAATTTAAAAGGGAATTACCATTATATCTGATGCTTCTGCCAGGCAGCATCCTGGTACTCATATATTCCTATGGACCGATGGCGGGTATTGTGATGGCATTTCAGAAGTTTGTCCCGGTCAGAGGATTTTTGGGCTCCGAATGGGTTGGATTGAAAAACTTTGAGTATATCTTTACTATGCCGGATATTTTTCAGGTTCTATGGAATACAATTTATATTGCCGTAATGAAAATTGTTGCCGGACTGGTGGTGCCTATTGTTTTTGCTTTGATGCTCAACGAGGTGAAAAACAAGGCAGTCAAACGAGGTATTCAGACAATGGTTTATCTCCCTCATTTTTTATCCTGGGTCATTCTGGGAGGAATATTGGTAGATATCCTTTCACCGTCTTACGGTATTGTCAACCAATTTATTCAGGCAGTCGGCCTGAAACCGGTTTTCTTTCTGGGGGACAATAGAGTATTTCCATTTACCATGGTGGTTACGGATGTCTGGAAGAATTTCGGCTTCAATACGATAGTATACCTGGCGTCATTGACAGGAATCAATCCTGAGCTGTATGAATCGGCTATTATAGACGGCGCCGGCAGATGGAAGCAGACCTGGCACATTACCCTGCCCGGTATGCTTCCGATTATCGTGCTCACTTCGGTGCTGAGCCTTGGGAATGTTCTCAACGCGGGATTTGACCAGATTTTCATTATGTACAGTCCGCAAGTATATAGATCGGGAGATATCATAGACACAATGGTTTACCGGGTGGGCTTTGTAAATGCCCAGTACAGCGTATCAGCAGCACTGGGTCTGTTCAAATCGCTGGTGTCCTTTGTGATGATTGTAATTTCCTACAGGCTTGCTGATAAATTGGCTAATTATAAAATATTCTGAAAGGAAACGGGGTCGTTTCTCATGGTAGTTAAAAACTCTGCCGGCCGGAAGGCGTTTCTTGTACTGAATTATACTTTATTGATTCTGGGCGCGATACTATGCGTTTTTCCCCTGCTGCATATCCTTGCCCTTTCATTCAGCAGCAACGCGGCAGCGACAGCAGGTGATGTTAAAATATGGCCGGTTGATTTCAACTGGAAATCCTATGAATTTGTTATGAACCGTCCGGCATTTATAAAAGCATTTTTTGTATCGGTAAAGCGTCTTGTGCTGGGAGTTCCAATATCCATCCTGGTAACAGTGCTGACAGCATATCCGATGTCCAAGGAGAAAAGCGCGTTTAGGGGCAGAGACTTTTTTGTGTGGTTTTTTATAATCACCATGCTCTTTAACGGCGGATTGGTTCCGACATATATTATTGTAAATAAAACCGGCCTGATGAATACAATTTGGGCGCTTATCCTGCCCGGAGCGCTGAATGTCTTTAACGCGGTGCTATTGTTGAATTTTTTCAGATCACTTCCAAAGGAACTGGAAGAGGCCGCGTTTATGGATGGCGCGGGCCAGTGGGTTAACCTGTGGTATATATATTTGCCGCTTTCCAAGCCGGCTTTGGCTACGATAACACTGTTTGTCACCGTAAGTCATTGGAATTCATGGTTTGATGGGTTGATTTACATGAATTCAAATGACAAATACCCTTTGCAGAGCCTGCTTCAGACAATGGTTGTCAATATCAATACAAAAATCTGGACCGAGCATGACATTCAGATGCTGAAGATGATAAATGACAGAACTGTGAGGGCGGCTGAAATTTTCATAACCATGGTTCCCATACTTGTTGTATATCCGGTTTTGCAGAGGTACTTTACAACAGGGATTGTGCTCGGTAGTGTCAAGGGCTGACAAAGACAGCCGCGGTGAGAAGGCAAAACACCCGAAGTAAAACCCGCGGATGGCTTTTTGTTACTTTCTGAACGGTAACAGGAAACAGGCAGGAGGATGTTTAGAAGATGGCATTTTTTAAAAAAACTGTTGAGTGGCTGCTGTT
>LUYY01000286.1 GCA_001603415.1 Bacteroidales bacterium Bact_07
CGACGCTCTTCCGATCTCAAGCAACCATGATTCAACGTATTCAAAGCCTGTTCTTACTTTTTGCAGTAATACTTATTGCAATATTGATGTCAAATCCCTTTGCAACATTTATAGTTGAGCCCCAGTTAGCCAAATATACATTAAGTGTTTTTGGGCTGAGCAAGGTTGATGGTTCATCAATCGAAAAGGTTCAAAACCTGTGGTTTTTACTCGGTTTTATGGTTATTGTTCTATTAATCAATTTTGTAACCGTTTTTCTTTATCAAAAACGTATATTGCAAATCCGTCTTTGTATTATTTCGATAATTATGTTACTTGGTGTACAAGGAGTTATGTACTATATAGTGTTTGCCTTTGGCAAGAATTTAAACTCCAGTCCGCATTACAACCTTGTGTTCATATTTCCGCTTGTTGCGGCCATATTAAATTTTCTTGCCCTTAGGGCAATTGCTCGCGACGAAGCGCTTATTCGTTCTCTTGATAGGTTACGTTAGTTCTCGTAAACGTAAAAAGGTATATCCCCGCAAGGGCTGCACCTACTGCACTTATTATAAAAACAGTACTCGACCCGGCTACTACCCATATTAGGCCTGCCAGGCTGCTTGCAAGTAGCGTGGCAATACTTTGTAAGCTATTGTAAAGGCCTATTCCAGTTGCTGTTTTTGTTTTAGGCAGGTTATTTGCAAGCCAAGCCTTTAATACCCCTTCGGTTGATGCAGCGTATAGTGAGTATAGGCCAAAGAGCAGTATGAACATACTCCATTTTGTAGTTAAGGCAAAGCCTAAGTAGGTGATTGCAAATATGGCTATACCAAAAACCACCATTCTTTTCATTCCCAACTTGTCCGATAACCATCCCATGGGATAGGAAAGTAAGGCGTATGCTAAGTTGTAGAAGATGTATAAGCCGATAACCATGGTGTCCGAGGCTCCTGCTTCTTTTACTTTTAGTAAAAGGAATGCATCGGAACTGTTAATTAGGGTGAAGATGATTAACCCAATTACAATATGCCGATAGTTAATAGGCGATTGGTTCCAGTATTTTAGGAACGAGAAAGGCGAAACGATACCTTTGCTATTACTATGGATATGCTCTTTAGCCTTTTCTTTCAGCAAAAAAGTTAGTAAAACGGCTGCAAGTCCGGGGATAATTGTAATTAGAAAAATGTAGGTATAGTTGCCGGGATATAGCCAGAGTAAAAGTAAAGCAACGGCCGGGCCAACGGCTGCTCCGAGGGTATCCATGCCCCTATGGAAACCAAATACTTTACCCCGAGTTTCGGGAGTAGACTCATCGCTGAGGAGGGCATCACGGGCACTGGTTCTTAGCCCCTTGCCCATGCGGTCGGTAGTTCGGACTATAAAAATCCATACCGGCCACTTGCTGATAGCCATGGTAGGTTTGGAAAGGGCACTCAGGAAATACCCCCACCTAATAAAAATAACTCGTTTCCCTAACCTGTCCGATAGTTCGCCAAAATAACCCTTGCTTAATCCAGCTGTTGCTTCGGCAATCCCTTCAAGTATCCCGATAAGTAGAGCTGTAAATCCAATCGATTTTAGGTAGATTGGCATTACTGGATATAGCATCTCACTTGCTATATCTGTAAAAAAGCTAACAAGGGAAAGGGTGATAACAACCCGAGAAAAAATCCTTTTCATAAATTAAACTTTATACTTACAAAAGTATCTTAAGGTTACGAATTAATGTTAAAACCATTAATATTTCT
>LUYY01000034.1 GCA_001603415.1 Bacteroidales bacterium Bact_07
TATCAATGGCATAAGTTTTTAGTTTTACTGTACCTAAAATATCAGCCAGTAGTACAGGTTTTTCGTAAAGTTGAAATTCCTTGTTGTTCAGGGAGTAGTAAATCTCTTTCACTCCGGCTTTATTGTCAACAGCCATTACCTTTAATCGGCTACGTCCCGATGAGAACTCACGGGTGCCAATCATGTATGAGTTCCCTTCAATTTCCTCAACTACAACGGGTGGGGTTTTATCAACAAAGAATCTGTAGTTCTTTTGCTCTTCAATATTCCCTGCTCTATCGGTTGAGTACCAGGTTAGGGTATGGTATCCCTCAGCCAGGGTAGCAGTTTGTATGGGCTGCTTGTACTCCATCCATTTGCCAGTTGAGTCTATCATTACCTTGGTGCTTTCCACACCAAATCTATCGCTTGCTGTGAGGATAAGGGCTGCCCTTCCGGAAAAAATATCTTCGTACTTATCGCCTTTAAATGTGATTTCGGTTTGGGGTGGGGTGGCATCCACAATGAATTTACGGGAAACTACCGGTTCGGTATTACCCAGGTTGTCGGTGGAGTAAACCTTTAGTTCGTATTCGCCATCGTCGGTTAAATTGATTGGCTCGGCGTAGGGGATGTATTCCGATCCGTTTAAGGAATAAAAAATTTTATCAACCCCGGCATTCTCATCGGTTGCGCTTAGCTCAATAATCGATCCGCCCCGAATAACCACAGCCTCTTTTAGTTCCAGTACATCTTGATTTTTGGGATTTATAGCTGACTGAGGCGGTAAGCCATCGGCAAAGAGTTCAAACCGAATTTTACGACCTTTGTACAGGTCGAGGTGGGTCATTAGTTGGGGACCCGAGCCATTCCATGATAGCGAGGTAGAACTTTTATTGATATCGCGCATTAAAACGGCATTGCTTCCATCGGGGCTTGTGCCCAGGTAGATGTGAACGGGTAAGTTAGGTGAAACGTATAGTTTTCCTGTGGAATCGATATAAAATGCTTTTTTTTCAGGCTGCTGGGCATTGCTGTTTAACGCAAATCCTGTGAGGGCTATAAGAAGTATTTGAGTAAACCTATTCATACTCATGGCTATTTTTTGGGTAAGTAAAAGCGGAATTCTACACGGCGGTTTTCACGAAGTTTGCTATCGGGGCATTTAACTCCCTTAACGCATTCGTTAACCGGTTGGGTATCGCCATAGCCTTTGGCTTTTAGCCTGTTTGTGTCAATTCCTTTGGATGAAAGGTAGTTTACCACCGATTGGGCACGTTTTTGCGAAAGTTCAAGGTTGTAATCGCTCGAACCACGGCTATCGGCATGGGCTTTAATCTCGACATGCAGTTCGGGGTAATTTTTGAGGATTTCGAGCATTTCCTTGAGGTTCTCTATGGAACTATTGGTGATTCGCGCACTTGCGGTTTCAAAGTAAATATTATCAACCTTAAAGGTTATATCGGGGGCTGCTACAATCTTGTATAATGTTGTATCGCCTATGTTTCCAACATTGTCCGTAGAGTAAATCCTAATGGAGTATTCACCAGTACGCTTAATTTCGATATTTTCTTTAACTGGAACAAAAGGCAGATTATCAACGGACATGAACGATTGCTTCACTCCCGATTTTGAATCGGTTGCGCTTGGGGCAAATACAGCCTTTTCTTCAACGTAAACCCGGTTATTGTGGTAGAAAAGCAAACCGCCAGTTACCAATAGGCTTGATTTTGGCCCAATGCCATCGGCCCAAATCAGGTAGCGTACTTTTTCGCCTTTACTTTCGTAAACCAAATAATGTTTTCCGTCGCCATCCAGGTACATTGGATTGGCGGCCTTGTCGGTGCTGGGTATAAGCACCTTTTGTGTGGGTTGGTTCTCTGGGCTGATGAAGAAGTATACCGGTGCATCAGCTTTTACAAAAATATCGCCCTTGTCGTTTACATAAATATTGTTGGCATTTTCCTGTGCCAACAACAAAGTGGAAAGAGTTGAAAAGGCTATTGTTAAAAGTTTAAATTTGCTCATGGTGTTGAATAAGGTAATACAAAAATAAAAAATTTGTGAAAAAATCAAGCCTAACTATTCAAATTAAAAGGTTTTGCCGATAGTTGAAGGCCAATAACCAACACATCGTCAATTTGTGTATTATCACTGCCAATCCAATGGTCTAATGTAGTTTCGAGTTGCTCTTGCTGAACAATCATTGGTTGATGATGAATGCTTTGCAACAACTCCTTAAAGCGCTTTGAAGTAAATTTAAGGTTTTCAGGGCCTCCAAACTGGTCGATATATCCATCGGAAAACAGGTATAAGCTTGTGGGTGAGTCGATGGTAAAGGTATGCAGGGTGAATTCACGCTTCTCTTCTTTCTGTAGGCCTCCTATGGGGTAGGGGTCGCCTTTAATTATTTGGCAATCGTTGTTGGTAATGTAAATAAGGGGGTTTTTTGCTCCGGCATAATCGATGGTTCGGCCATCGCCATGTATGCGCAGCAGGGCCATATCCATTCCGTCGCGGCTATCGTTATTTTCCTGCTTCAGCAAGTAACGCACCTGCTTATGCAGCTCATTGAGAATAAGATTGGGTTGGGTTAGTCCGCTACGGACAAGCACATCAAGTAGGTTAAGCCCAATCATCGACATGAATGCTCCGGGTACTCCATGGCCTGTGCAATCAACTGCGGCAATCAGAAAGCCAAATTCGTTTTCGGGAATGTGGGGCAATGCAATCATTTGCCTGTTCTGCTTATTGGCGGCTATCCCTTGTCCTCCGTATGCGGCAAACCAGTAAAAATCGCCACTGACAATCTCGCGCGGACGGAACATGATAAACGCGTTGGGTATGTAGCTGATCAACTGGTCGTAGGTAGGTAAAAGCGCTTGCTGGATGCGCTGGGCGTAGTTAATACTACTGGTTATATCGCGGTTTTGCTTTTCAATCTGTTGTAATGCCTGCATCAACTCCTGACTTTTAGCCTCCACCATAGCTTTTTGACGGGCAAGTTCCTCGTTTGAACGCTTCTTTTGAAGGTAGTAATGGGTTATTAAACCAAGCATACCAAGGGTAGCCGCTATGACAACAATAAAGATATTACGAACCAGAATTTGATTTTTGATTTTTGCTTCGCGCAAAGCATTTTCCTTGTTTAGCAGGTCGATTTGCAATTTTTGTTCTTGTGTTAGCTGTTCTACCCTATCGAGGCTATCCTTTACTGTTTCAAGAATACGTTGCTTCTCATTTAGCTCTTTTTCGGTTAGCTGTTTTTCGGTTTTAATCACATCGAGCTGCCCTTTTGCTTCCTCTACTATTTTTTGTGCTTCGGCTTCTTTTTTCAGTTGCTCCTCGCGCTGTATTTTGCGGGAAAAGGCTGTGTAAAGCGAAAAGTATTCTGCCGATTTATCAGAATTTCCCAGTGCTTCATGTATTTCAGCCAGGAGTGAGTATGTGTTTCGGAGCAATTTGGCGTCGTTTATTTCTAAAGCAATGGCATTGGCTTGTTCGGCGTTTTCAAGGGCTTTAGGATATTTTTCCAGTTCCTTGTAGGTGTTGGCTAAATTTATTAAGGTTGATGTGGTTTCGGCTTTGTTCCTTTGGGCGCGGTTAATTGCTAAACACTTTTCAAAGTAAGTAATAGCTTCGGTATATCGTTCTAAATCAACATTTACCATTCCAAGATTGTTGTAAATAATCTTGAGGGCGTTTTGGTTGCCAAGCCTTTCGGCGACCGATGCTGCATTCAAAAAAATATCGCGAGCTTCGGTAAGTTTACCGTTTACCCAGTATGCTGTGGCCGTTTTGTTGTAGATTGATAGGGCCCCGTTGAGATCGCCATTACTCTCTAATTCCCTGGCTTGCTGCAGGTTGTTCTGTAGTTCTTTGTTACCGGTCAATGCAGTTGTTTGCGCTTGCGCATATACATAAATAATGGCAAGCGTCAGTGAAAAAATAGAGCATCGAAGGAACTTCATATTTTTTAGTTACTGCTCAACAATAAAATTTACCTTAAGGCTGGTCATGTGGGCAAACTCTACACCTTCATCAATCATGTCCTGATCCTCGTCGCGGTGATACCAGTTAAGTACCACCTCGTACCCCTGCGATGGCAATGCTTCAAAGTAACCTATGATATCGAGTAGTTTTTTCGACGATGAGGTGTTGAGGTACTCAAGCTTAAGGTTGATGGTTGTTTTTTGCTGTGGCGATTTTACATATTCCTGAACATAATTTTCAAGGGGTTTGTAAAACTCAACGGCATCTTCGGGTAACGATTTGCCGTTAACCTCAAAGTAACCCGATTGACCATCGGCTAGTACCATCGGTGAATCAATCCGCTTGTCAATTTTTAGGATATCCATACCTTTAGCATTAACATTTCATTTAACGAGAGAAATGCTGTAAAAGTTCCAGCTTATCAATTTCGCTTTTTTGATAATTGTTGTATTGAAATTATTGCCATTCCAAGGTTTGTGGTCTTCTTTATGGCAACGATAGTTGATTGCCTGTTAAATGCTAATGGGTATTTATGTATCGTTTCAGGAATTCAGCCGTGTAGCCGCAATGGGATTTAACAATTTCTTCGGGAGTGCCCTTACATATCACCTGTCCGCCTGCTGCTCCACCTTCGGGGCCAAGGTCAATAATGTAATCGGCTGTTTTAATCACATCCATGTTGTGTTCAATCACTATTACAGTATTACCCCGGTCAACAAGTTTGTTAAGCACCTCGAGCAGAATGCGCACATCGTCGAAGTGAAGCCCTGTGGTGGGTTCATCAAGAATATATAGTGTTTTGCCCGTATCGCGTTTGGCGAGTTCGGTGGCCAGTTTTACGCGTTGGGCTTCACCACCCGATAGGGTGGTTGATTGCTGCCCCAGGGTGATATAGCCTAATCCAACATCCTGCAATGCCTTCAACTTTTGGTAGATATTGGGTATGCTCTCAAAAAATTCAACCGCTTGGTTGATGGTCATGTCCAGAACCTCGCTGATGTTCTTACCCTTATACTTCACCTCCAGGGTCTCGCGGTTGTATCGTCGGCCAAAGCAATCGGGACATTTTACGTAAACATCGGGCAGAAAATTCATTTCAATAACCTGAACACCACCGCCCTTGCAGGTTTCACACCGGCCGCCTTTAACGTTGAACGAGAAACGTCCTGCCTTATAGCCTCTGATTTTTGCATCGGGTGTAAGTTCAAAAAGCTTGCGGATATCGCCGAATACGTTGGTGTAGGTGGCCGGATTCGAGCGTGGTGTCCGCCCAATGGGCGATTGGTCAACATCAATTACCTTATCAATATTGTCTATCCCTTCAATTGCGTCATATTCCAATGGTTGGGCGAACGAACGGTAGAAATAACGGCTTAGGGCAGGGTAGAGCGTTTCGTTTATCAGTGTCGATTTGCCACTACCCGATACTCCTGTAACGCAAATAAATGTGCCAAGCGGGAATTTTACAGTGATGTTTTTCAGGTTATTGCCACGTGCTCCTTTTACGGTTAAAAATTTGCCGTTGCCCTTACGTCGCTCCACAGGCATGGGAATCTCAAGTTGCCCGTTGAGGTACTGAGCGGTGAGCGAGTTCGATTTGAGTATTTCGGCAGGAGTTCCAACAGCAACAACTTTTCCGCCATGCCTACCGGCACGTGGGCCAATATCGACCACATAATCGGCTGAGCGAATCATTTCCTCGTCGTGTTCAACAACAATAACAGAGTTTCCGGCATCGCGTAACTGCTTGAGTGAGTTAATAAGCTTAATATTGTCGCGCTGATGCAACCCAATGCTTGGCTCATCCAGTATATATAGTACATTTACAAGCTTTGAGCCAATTTGAGTGGCCAACCTGATGCGTTGGCTTTCGCCACCCGAAAGGGTTGATGAGCCGCGGCTTAACGATAGGTAACCTAATCCTACATCGAGTAAAAAGTGAACCCGTTCACGTATTTCCTTCAGTATCTCGGTAGCAATTGCTTTTTGTCGGTTACCTAAGCGATTCTCTAAACCTTGTAGCCATTGCCAAAGTGTTTCAATATCCATGGCCGCTACATCGGCTATACTTTTGCCATCTATCTTAAACCATAGCGATTCTTCTTTCAACCGACTTCCCTTGCAGGTGGGGCAGGCAACCTGTTTGATGAATTGGTTTGCCCATCGGTCGCCTTTGCCATTCAATTCATCATTCGCTTGATGGTTTTGAATGTAGCTGATTACCCCTTCAAAGCTTAAGAAGTATGAGCTGTTAACTCCAATGCTTGGATGTTTTAGTTTAAACTGTTCCTCCGAACCGTAAAGTATTACGCTAAGCGCTTCTTCGGGGATTTGCTCAATGGGGTCGGAGAGTGAGAAATCAAATTTGGAGGCAATGGCTTCGAGTTGCCAGAATATGAGTGAGTTTTTGTAGGGTCCCAAGGGTTGAATGCCTCCACGCTTTATGCTTAATTTGGGGTCTGGTATTATTCGTTCAATATCGGCTTCGTTGATAAAACCTAGGCCATTGCAGTGGGGGCAAGCGCCCTTGGGCGAATTGAAGCTAAAGGTGTAAGGCTCGGGTTCGTCGTACGAAATGCCTGTTGATGGGCACATCAGGTTACGGCTAAAGTATCGGTATTCACCGCTATCCATGTCAAGTACCATGATTATACCCTTACCAATGTTCATGGCAGTGGCTACCGACTGACTGAGCCTTTTAAAATCCCCATCGCCAACGCGGAATTTATCGACCAAGAGTTCGATGTGATGCGTTTTGTAGCGGTCGAGCTTCATGGCCGGTCGGAGCTCCGTTATTTCACCATTGATTCGGGCATGCAGGTATCCCTTCCGCCGGAGCTGTTCAAAGAGTTCCTTGTAGTGGCCTTTTCGTCCCCGAACAACTGGGGCAAGTATGGCGGTTCGCTTCCCTGTAAATCGTTCATTAATCAGGTTAATGATTTGCTCATCGGTGTAGCGAACCATTTCCTCGCCGGTTTTGTAAGAGTAGGCTGTTGAAGCCCTTGCGTAAAGCAAACGAAGGAAATCGTAGATTTCGGTTATTGTTCCTACCGTGGAGCGCGGGTTATGGCTGGTGGTTTTCTGCTCAATGGAAATCACGGGGCTCAAGCCCGAAATCTTATCGACATCGGGGCGTTCAAGTGTACCCAAAAACTGGCGGGCGTAGGCCGACATGGTCTCCATATAGCGCCGCTGACCTTCAGCATAAATGGTATCGAATGCCAGCGACGACTTGCCACTACCGCTTAGTCCGGTAATAACTGTTAGTTTTTGTCGTGGAATGGTAACATCAAGGTTTTTAAGGTTGTGTACGCGGGCACCTTCAACCACTATCTCTCCCTCATCGGCTAATGCCGATTTATCAATATCCTGAATCATCCTAAAATCTATTTATATGCCTCTTCACGGAAACCCTTTCGTGGTATTTTAATCAGGTACGATTTTCCTTGTTTATTGCTCAGGTAATTTTCCCTTAGCCATGGGTTAAACAGCTTAATAAGCTTATAGTTGGTATCGAATAGTTTGGCGAAATTGGCAATGCTGGTAATTGTTGAATCTACCTTAACTTCTGTAAACTCAAGGGGTGGATATAGGTCGGAACTATCGAGGAAGAAGCCATACTTTTTGGGGCTCTCAAAAATCACCTTAAGGGCTAAAATACGGTAAACATAGCGGCCTGTTTCATCGCCTAAAACCATATCGTAGTATGAATTACTATCCTGCCGGTCGATTTGTTTGGTTATACCATTCATGCCAAAGTTGTACGAAGCAGCGGCCATCGTCCATGTGCCATACTTTTCGTAGGCCTTTTTAAAGTACTGGCAAGCCAACTCGGTCGATTTCTCAATGTGGTACCGTTCATCAACCACCTGATTTACCTCAAGGCCATACTCCTTTGCTGTACTTTCCAGTATTTGCCAAAAGCCTACTGCTTTTGATGGCGATACCGCTTGGGTAAGACCGCTTTCGGCAACTGCTAGGTACTTAAAATCGTCGGGAATGTTATGCTTTTTGAGAATTGGCTCAATGATGGGAAAATAACGATTTGCCCGCTTAAGCAGCAACACCGTTTGTGAATGCCAAAAGGTATTAACTTGCAGTTCCCTATCGAGCGACTCACGCACATCGAAGTACTGAAGAGGAACCTCCTCGCCGGCAAAACTCAATTTCTCAGGGATGGGGATTGCAAAAATCAGTGACGATTGGTAAACCGAATCACTCCAAGGGTTCAACGCTTTGTACCTTTCATAACCCGAACGAGGACTTGGAATAAACGATAGCAACAAAACAAAAGAACTTAGCATTGCAGCAACCAAACCCAAAATCAATAACCTTTTATTTGCCATGGAAATCAAATTTAATCATTTAACGTTACCTGAACCATTTTGTTAAGTTAACCTACAAAAATACTATTTAGTGGATATGGTTCATGGCTTTACTCTTGGAATATTTTTCATATTCAATCATTACATTGCAATTATACGGAACGTTACAATTTTGTACCTCAAAATCCTATTTTGGGGTAAATGATTTTTAATATGAACTACAAATAAAAAAATTGAATATTATAGCGCACAATTCAGCAATTATTCCTTATATAAAACCATGATTATCTGAACGATTTATTTTTTTAAATTTAAACTAACTTATATTCTTTACCAAAGATTTAACAATAAGTTTACATTCGCTTAACTACTTTTGCAATAAAATCAGGTGCATATGAAAAATATTGTAATGCTTTTGTTTACGTTGATTTTACCTTATTCTCTTAATGCTCAGGTTATCAATGATTCGGTAATTTACCAGCAAAACCAAAGGATTTTACAGTTTTTGGAAAGCAGTAAGATTTCAACTCAAATATTTCTTGGTTACAGGTATTATGAGGAAGGTAATGGAAACTTTAACGAATTTGCTGTAAAAAGGGGGTATATCACCTTTGACAAGTCGTTGAACAAGTATCTATCGGGGCGTATAGCTCCCGACCTAACAATTGACAAGGAGGGAGATGGTGAGGGCGACCTTGAAATGCGCTTAAAGTATTGCTATGTTGAGATTAAGGATGAGGGTAGTTATAGCGTTTTCACAAGCCCAAAACTATTAATTGGAGAGGTTCCAACTCCTTTTATCGATTTTGAGGAAAAGATTAATGCTTACAGGGTTGTTGCTAGCCAGTACCTCGATGATATGAAAATTTTCTCATCGGCCGATTTCGGGGTTACTACCTCCGTTTTACTGGGCGGTAAAGTTGATGAGGGCTACCAAAAATCTGTCAGCAACACTTACCCCGGTAAATTTGGATCAATTGCAGTGGGGGTTTTCAATGGAGGTGGTTACCATGCCCTTGAATACAATAACAATAAAACTCTACAGTGGCGGTTAAGTATACGGCCAATGCCTGAGCGTTTACCCGGTTTACAGTTTTCCTATGCTGGCGTACATGGTAAGGGTAATACAGCTCTTTACCCCGACTGGGATACGCATACAGGTTTTTTGAGCTATGAGTCTCGCAGACTTATTCTCACTGGCCAGCTATTTCGTTCATTAGGGAACTATGAGGGGTCACTGGCCGATTCTTTGGGCAACTCATACACAGCCAGGGGGTTTAATGCTTTCTTAGAGTTAAAGTTCTTGCAAAACCGTTTTAGTTTGTTTGGTGCTTACGGGCTAATGCGTTATACTGACTTTACCGGAGTAGATATTGAGAAAACACGTGAGATTATCGGATTGGCCTACCATATATATAAAAGGAATAAATTCGTTATTGATTTGAACAGAAGTGTTACCAACGGAAAATGTAAGGGGGTTGTTGAATTTATGTTTGAATTAGCTTTGTAATAAATACTTCCTGTTTGTAGCATAAGAAAAAAAAAGGTTGGAATAGTTCCAACCTTGTTTTTTATACATGTGAGGTTAGAATAGCCCGCTGATAATTCCATTGCTATCCACATCAATGCGCTCGGCTGCAGGCTCATCGGGTAAACCGGGCATACGCATTATCTGGCCTGTAATGGGTATGATAAATCCTGCGCCGGCAGCAATTTCAATTTCTCGAACGGTTACCACAAAATCCTTTGGTCTGCCTAACAGTTCGGGATTATCGGAAAGCGATTTTTGGGTTTTTGCCATACAAATTGGTAGCTTATCGAGTCCCAGAGAGTATACCTTCTTTAAATCCTCTTTTGCTTGGGCGGTGTAATCTACAGCTTCGGCGCCGTATATCTTCTTGGCAAGGGTTTCAATTTTAGCTTCGGGGGTCCAATTCCAGTCGTAAAGGGTTTTGTGCTGGTAGGGGCAGTTCATGGCAATCTTGTTAACAATTTTAGCCAGTTCAATGGCGCCCTCACCGCCTTTACCCCATACATCAACCTCGGCAACCTGAACATCCATTTCCTTGCAAACGCTTTTTATGTATTCAACTTCCTCGTTAGTATCAGTGGTAAACCGGTTTATAGCCACCACTGGGCAAATGCCAAAAAGTTTCATGTTCTCAACGTGCTTTTGCAGGTTTCCAATACCCCTTTTAAGAGCTTCGCTATCGGGTTGGGAAACCTCCTTAAGTGGCTTTCCGCCATGGTATTTTAGAGCCCTTATTGTAGCCACAAGTACAACAGCGCTGGGTTTTAACCCGGCATACTGGCACTTAATATCAATGAATTTTTCGGCACCCAGGTCGAAACCAAAACCAGCCTCAGTAACCACATACTCGCTAAGCGAAAGTCCCATCTTGGTGGCTAAAACCGAGTTAGTGCCCTGGGCAATATTTGCAAATGGCCCACCATGAATGATAGCAGGGGTATTCTCGATGGTTTGAACCAGGTTGGGCATAATGGCATCGCGGAGCAGTGCGGCCATAGCACCTTCGGCTTTTAGGTCGCGGGCATAGACTGGCTTTTTGTCGTAGGTATAGCCCACAAAAATGTTACCCAACCTGCGCTTTAGGTCATCGATATTCTCAGCAAGGCAAAGAATGGCCATAACCTCCGAAGCCGCTGTTATATCAAAGCCGGTTTCGCGGGGTACCCCATGAGTTGTACCGCCTAATCCAACAATGATGTGGCGCAATGCTCTGTCGTTCATGTCCATTACCCTCTTCCACTTAACCGTTCGGGGATCAATGCCTAACGAACGCTTTTTGCTTTGAATGTTATTGTCAATTAGTGCTGCAAGAAGGTTGTGTGCCTTTTCAACGGCATTGAAATCGCCTGTAAAATGGAGGTTGATATCTTCCATGGGAAGAACCTGTGAGTATCCACCACCGGTTGCTCCTCCTTTTATACCGAACACAGGGCCTAGCGAGGGTTCACGGAGTACTACAGTGGTTTGTTTACCAATGCGGTTGAGACCTTGCGCCAAGCCAATGGATACTGTTGTTTTGCCCTCACCAGCAGGTGTTGGCGAAATGGCCGATACCAGTATCAGCTTGTTTTGCTGATACTTTTCCTTGTCGATGTAGCTCAAGGGAATTTTGGCTTTGTATTTACCGTAAGGTATCAAATCGTCAGGATTGATGCCCAAAATTCCAGCTATTTCGGTTATGGGCTTCATTTTCGCTTCGTGTGCAATTTCAATATCGCTCTTCATATTTATAAAGGATTTAGGTTATTCAGGCAATGCATGTTTAGTATCAATCTATGTAGATTTTACCATATAGCTTTTATCGGAATAGAATAACAAGTTACAGCTATTTTTGTTTAACAGCAACTATTAGGGTTTATACTTTGCCATGTTAAGGATTTCCTGGTAGTCCTTTATTTTCATCAATGCTTGTAGGTCGATATTTTTATTCCGTTCCATAAAACGTTCCACAATTCTGTAACCCATCCATACCGCTGCGCGCCCGGGCGATTCCTTTGGAAATCCCGATGTAAAGGGAGCATCGTTAATCATCTTGTTGATATCCACAGTATTGGTGGTAAACAGCAGCTTATTTTCAATAAGGTTTGTCCACATGGGAGCCTCGTTGTTCAGGCACCACTTGTACTGTTGCGGGGTAAACCCAAAAATTAGGGAATCGGGTTGTTGGGGTAGCATTCGCTTGGTGAGGTACATGATTTGTCCCTCGTAAATCATATTGCAAAGCAAGTTGTTGATGGAATCGTTGAATGGGAAAGCACTGTAAAGCCATGCCCTCATAACATCCGATGGAACCTTGTCGGGATGCATCTTACGTTGCAGGTAAACTGGTATTCCCATTAGGGAGTACTGTATGGTGTTTTTTCCTAAATAGCGGTCGAGCCCAACAGCCACCAGGCTATCGTCGATGGCCAGCGATAGGTTGTAGCCCGAAACATAGGTGTAAACCCTTGGCAATGGTTTACTGGGGAAAAAGTATGCGTAGCGAACAAATGCATCTTGCAGTACTTTTTCAAAATTGGCATTGGCCGGGAATGTGTTGCCAACCAATCGGTTGGCATTCTGCACCATGGTATCGGTAAGGAATAGCCTTAAATACCCGTAAAAATCTGGGGAATCACTTTTCCCGATTCGTATAATTCCCTCGGTAAAGAGCTTGCTGAAATCGGGGTACCTTTGAGCCAATGTGGGATATGACTTTTCAAGGCTATCGGGGTTTATGGCAAACAGCTCCCTTTCGAACCTAACAATAGTAACTGGCTCAACATTTTTGGGTGTAGGTACGGAGTCGAAACGGTTTTGCTTACAGCCCTGGATGGCCAAAATGGTGAATGCTGCAACTATCCACTTGTTCCTCATGGTGTTTATGATTTTTAAGCAAAGCAAAGATAGTAAATACATGGATAAAGGGTAAAGGATAAAGGGTAAAGGATAAAGGATGACAAGTTACCCGTCATGAAAAATGTCTACATAAAATTTTGTGAATAAAAAACGATTAGATAAAACTTCTTTACTATTTGATGGCTATCTTTGAATGGCTTATAGTCAATTGAGTTAGGACTGTAATGCATTTGGGGTTTAATGCTTAATTTTTAAGCTATGATTGATGTTGCTCAGGTATTCGGTTTGCTCGGTTCAATAGCTGCGGCAAGTTTATTTTTCCCTCAGGTTTACATTTCGTGGAAAACCAAAAAGACCCACGATTTGGCTTGGTTTGGGATCATTATTGGCATATTGAATGGCGTTTTCTGGATTATCTATGGCCTGCTGCGTTCCGATCCCTTTATCTATGTAACAAACACCATTCTGTTGATAGGTGCTTTACTATTACTGCTGCTAAAAAAACGATATGGCTAAGTCTGACTTTTCTTGAGAATTATGTTCAGTGTGCTAATAGAATAAGGGTACAATAAGCATAGCAGAAATAATGATTTTGTTCCGTATCGTGTGATTTGAATTTGAAAATCCTACCGCCTTAAATTCCAGCCGGTTGTTCGTATCGGTTAATAACTTGTTAGTAACACATTCCGGAATGTGAAAAACACTTTTGCCGGTAATTTCCTTTAAGCATTTTGTTATTCTACCTTTGCTAAGCAAAATTGATTAAAATGGCGGGAGAGAGAGGTACCAAACCGAAAAAAGCATATACACCGGTTAAATCCGTTGATTCAGAGTTGGGCAAAGTTCCACCGCAAGCTATCGACATTGAGCAAGCCGTGCTTGGCGCTATAATGGTTGAGAAGGATGCGGTAATCATTGCCAGCGAAATCCTCAAACCGGAGTGTTTCTATAAGGAAAATCATCAGGTCATTTTCAAGGCCATACAGGACTTATCCACAAGGTTAGAGCCCATCGATATTTTCACGGTAACCGAGGAGTTGCGTAAACAGTCCAAACTCGATGAGGTTGGCGGGGCAGCATACATCACTGAGCTTAGCTCCAAGGTGGGATCTGCAGCACACCTTGAGTATCACTCAAAGATTATTGCACAAAAGTACATTCAGCGTGAGCTCATAAGGGTAGCCACCGATATCGAACGCCGCTCATTTGAGGATGATATTGATGTTGATGAGCTACTCGATTACTCGGAGATGGAACTCTTTAAGGTGGCTGAGGGCAACATCAAAAGCGATACTCAGCCCATTAGCAATATTGTGGTTAAAGCCTTTAAGCAGATAGAGGAGGCCGGAAAGCGCGAGGATGGGCTCAGTGGTGTTCCATCGGGTTATACCGACCTGGATAGGTTGACCTCGGGGTGGCAAAAATCAGACTTAATCATTGTTGCAGCACGCCCCTCAATGGGTAAAACCGCATTCGTGCTATCCATGGCCCGCAACATGGCTGTGGAGTATGATGTTCCAGTGGCTTTCTTCTCCCTGGAAATGTCGAACCTGCAGCTGGTTAACCGCTTGATCATTGCCGAGTCGGGAATTCCTTCGGAAAAGATTCGTAACGGAAGGCTCTCGCAGGATGAATGGACTCAGCTTACCGTAAAAACCAAGCAACTGGCCGATGCAAAAATTTTCATTGACGATACTCCAGCCCTCTCAATCTTTGAGCTTAGGGCTAAGTGTCGCCGATTAAAAGCGCAACATAACATAGGCATTGTAATAATCGACTACCTCCAGCTGATGACCGGCCCATCCGATACTAAAGGTAACCGTGAGCAGGAGGTCAGCACCATATCGCGTTCGCTTAAAGCTATTGCCAAGGAACTCGATATTCCCATTATAGCCCTTTCACAGCTGAACCGTTCAGTTGAAACCCGCGGGGGCAATAAGCGTCCGCAGCTCTCTGACCTCAGGGAATCCGGTGCCATTGAGCAGGACGCCGACGTGGTAATTTTTATCCATCGCCCCGAATACTATGGCTTTGAGGTTGACGATAATGGGAACTCAACCCTTGGCATTGCCGAGATAATTGTGGCCAAGCACCGTAACGGTGCCGTTGACGATATTCGACTTCGGTTCCAAAAGGAAATGGCCAAATTCTCCGACCTCGACGACATCGGGCTTATACCCAATGCCATTACTCCTACCTACACATCGTCAGCTCCGGTTACTTTCAGCTCAAAGATGAACAACGATCCCATCGACGACTTTACCTTTAATCCTGGTAAAGGCATCGACAATACTAACATTCCGTTTTAGAGCTATAGAATTTTTGTAATCTCAGCAAGTTCCCTCACCTCAAAGGTTACTTTGGTTTGGTGAGGGTTTTTATTTGGGTTGAAGTAAATTTGGTCCATACCAAATTTTTTAGCCCCAATGATATCGATTTCCAGGTCATCGCCAACCATTATGCTCTCGCTTTTACGGGCATTTGCCTTTGATAGCGCATACCCAAAGGCCCGCTTATCGGGCTTATGAAACCCCGAGTGCTCCGATGTTACTACCCACTCAAAGTAATGGTCAATGTTGCTTCTTTGCAGCTTGGGTAGCTGAACCTCCTTAAAACCGTTTGATATGACATGCAGTTTATATCGGCCTGCCAGGTATTCGAGTGTTTCGCGAGTGCCCGGAATTAAGGCTGTTTTTTGGGGCATAATGGTTAAGTACTCATCGCCAATGGTTTCGGCTAGGTCTTTACTCTCAATGCCATACTCTGAGAGTGTAATCTCAAACCGCTTGTACCTTAAAACATCTTTTGTTAATTCTCCCTTGAGGTACTTATCCCAAAGGTAGTGGTTGTTCCGATTAAAGCAGGCAATAAAAGTCTCGGGATCGGGAAAAGCAACATCCAGCTTATGGGCTACAAAAATATCAACCAGCGCATCGCGCATGTTCTCCTCAAAATCCCAGAGCGTACGGTCTAAATCGAAGAAGATATGTTTGTAAGCGTTATGCTTAAAGAAAAAGTTGAGTATCATGGTATAAAGTTAACGTCACAAAAATAGTTATAGTAATTAATGCCTGCAAACCTATAACTTGATAGGGGCTAATAAACATTTACGAACAACGATTCACGAACAGCTACGAGTCACCCTGAGCGCAACGAAGGATCTCTCTATTGAGTGCAAAAATGAGATGTTTTGCTAACGCTCAACNNCCAGCCCCGTAGGGGCGTAATATTTTTAACACCATGATGATTCCCACATGTATAGCGATGCACGCAATATTTTTTCCAAAGAGCAAGGGGAAAGCGTTGCATCGCAACAGAAAAGCATGGCAAAGAGCGGTTTACATGTTCTTTCTTGTCTTGATACAAGAAAGAACCAAAGAAAATCAAGGCTGAAAAGCCCGACCCGATGGGTACCCCGTGGGTGGAACTGCCACGCGATACTATTCGCCACGCCTGTGGCGTGACTCATGTGGTATCGCTTACTAGGCCCACTGCCATGTTCCACCCCCGACCCATTACCGGGTCAGGCTTTTATGCCTTTGCTTGCTTCTTCCGCTCCATTCCCTCTCAGGGAATAGGGCTGGGGTGAGGTCGTTTACCACATTCAACCATGATGACCCCTCTAAATCTCCCCTGAGAGGGGAGACTTTAGCCCTACAAAAAAGCTTCCTAATTGCCTCTCCCCTCTCATATCAGGAGAGGGGTAGGGGGTGAGGTCAATTTCACGAACAACGAACAACGAACAACGCTTCCCGCCCCGTAGGGGCGTAATATTTTTAACACCATGATTATTCCCACATGAATAGCGATGCACGCAATGCATTTTCCAAAGAGCAAAGGTGAAGCTTTGCATCGCAACAGAAAAGCACTGCAAAGAGCGATTGTCTGAAAAACAATCAAAAGGAATAAAGGATTTAGGCACAAAGAGATGCTTCGGCTAGCTTAGCATGACAAGGGAACATGAAGGAAGATAGGGTTTTTCTCATCCCAAGCAAAGTCGAGGGATCTCTTCAAAGGATTGAAGAGAAAAGTGTTAAGAGATGCTTCAGCGAAGTATATCCCTACAAATCGAGACTCAGCACGACAGCGTATTGTTTCGCTTGCGCGCAACATGACAAATAACCTTAACTTAACAACATTGACTTGTAACTGGAAATGGGCAATATTAAAATCTGTTATTTTATTAACAGATGATTTTTCTCTTAGTATCTTTGTGCAGTAATCCATAACCCTACTAAAATGAGTACATCAAATCCAACCATCAAGGTGCTGATGGTAGATGCAGCAAGCGGTTTTTACAAGGTAAACCGCTACAATGTGGGCGATTTTTTTGGACCTGTTGATTTGGGAATTCACCTATCGCATAAGCATAACAGCTTAAATGTTGGGGTTGGGCTTTTAGCCGGATCAATTTTTCCTGGTTCAAACCGATTGATTGTTAACGGTATATCACCATGCTGGCATGGTTTTTACATATCGTCGATGGGAGGAGCCGGTTTGGTTTTCGACAACCTAGGGATAAACATGTTTTCCATAGTAGGCAAAGCTGCTGCTCCCTCAATACTATACCTAAACCGTATTCATGGCGAGGAAATTGAGGTGGAGCTCCTACCCGTAAGGCCGCGAACCATTTGGGCCGAAGGCCGCGGTGGCGTTTACTCCATGATGCAGTATGCGCTCGACCAATTTGGTAGCCGCTATGAGAACGAACCCCGAATACTTGCCACCGGACCCGCTTCGATGTACACCGATTTTGGGGCTATTGCCTCAGCTCCAATCCGTAAGAATGAGATTACCTATGTTGATACTTGGGCTGGTCGTGGCGGCTTTGGTACCAAAATGGTGCAGCAGCACAACATTGTTGCCATCATTTACGGCGGGACTTACATCGACGAGGATTTTCGCGATCGTACAGTTGCCGACAGCTGGTTTGAGGATCGTTACCAAAAACGCCTCGCAGCAAAGGATATGGAGGCAACCACCAAGTATAGGTTCGATCCTAAGTTTGAAACTGGTGGAACCTTTGGCGTAAACTACGCCACCATGAAGGGCGATATCATGGCTTTCAACTATCGCACTATTTATATGACCGAGGAGGAACGCCTTAAAATACACAACGACTTCATTGTAAATCATTACCTTAAGCAGTTTAACGAGGAGACCATAAAGACCAAGCAGCAACGTACTTGCGGTGAACCTTGCGGAGCAGTATGTAAGAAAATGCATGGTGAATTCAAGAAGGACTATGAGCCCTACCAAACCATGGGCCCGCTTTGCGGTATTTTCGACCAGCGAGCTGCCGAAAAGTTAAATCACCATGCCGATATGCTTGGTTTTGATGCCATTTCGGTAGGTGGTGTGCTTTCGTGGTTAATGGACTGTATGGCCGATGGTCTTGTTGCCCCCGAAGAGCTTGGGGTAACCGAAAAGCCGTTTTTTTCACCTAATGGGTTCCATGTAGTGGAGGATTCAATGCATAACGCAAACATTGGCATCGCCTTACTGGATCAGATGGTGAATCCCAATGGGGTTTTCCATTTGCGTGAGGGGGCGCGTAAGTTTGCCCGTCATCTTGCCCGGCGTAAGGGAACAGCCGTACTCGATAAGTTTATCTATATCGGTTTTGCCCGGTCGGGTTGGATGGTTCCAAACCAGTACTGGACACCCGGCGTACTCTCGCCTATGGCTATAATGGGTAAGTACTACATGTATTACGGAAAAGATTTTGTGCCACCACGCCAACTGGGCAGGGAGAACGCTAAACGCATGCTGAATGAGTTGGTTATGGATAACCTTGGCATGTGCCGTTTCCACCGCGCCTGGGCCGAGGACATTTTACCCGATGTTATCGATCAACTCTATGGCTTAAAGGATAAGTTCAACCGATCTATTATACTTACGGCAAGTCGTATTAATAGCCGAAATGCTTCAATATTCTGGGAAAGCGAAAGGAATATTGACTTTGTTTACACTTTCCTAAAGAAAAAGAAGGAAGTGGATGGAGTAAATAATCCTGAACTTGACAGGTGGATTAAATATTTTGAGGAGGACAAGCGCAGTGCTGCTTTGGATTTTTGGTACGATATTCATAAGGGCATTCATGAATCGCTACTCGAATTCCATTAATTGTTATTTTTGAAAAAAAAATGATGAAAATCGTCCGAAGGATACTTTTAGCCATTGTAGTTATTGCCATTGCCGCTTTTGCCTTTCTTTACTGGGGAACTTACGAGGAAGGGGTAATGGCAGGTAAAATAATACGCATCAGCCAAAAGGGTGTAATCTTTAAAACCTATGAGGCCAAGCTTAGCCTTGAATCGTTTGGTGCTTTGCGGGGAACAAGCCCAATTGCTGAAACTTTTGATTTTTCAGTAGAGCGAGGCAACGATGAAATGGTAAAGGAGTTGGAGCAGGTTGCTTTAACCGGTGAACGGGTTAACATACATTTCAAAAAGCGCTACATAAGGGTCCCCTGGCGGGGGAATACGCGCTATTTTGCCACGAAGGTTGAACGCATGGAAAAGTAAAAAAAGGCAGCCCATTGGCTGCCTTTTTTATCAGTATACTTGAAAGAATCTTAATAATCCCTTCTGCCACCGCGGCCACCGCCACGGCTATCGCGACCCTCGCGGCTGTAACCGCCACGACGTTCACCGTAACCACCACCACCGCGACGCTCACGGTTGAATCCACCACCGTTGCGGGGTTTATCGGTTTTAGGTTTAGCTTCCGTAACGCTGATAACCTTACCGTCGTATTCAGCTCCGGTAAGCTCTTCAATTGCGGTGCGGGCTTCATCATCATTGGACATCTCTACAAAGCCGAATCCTCTCGAACGCCCTGTTTCTCTGTCGGTAATTACTTTGGCCGAGGTAATCTGGCCATACTCTTCGAAAAGTTGCCTTAGGTCGTCATCGTTAATGCGGTAACTCAGACCTGACACGTAAATGTTCATAAACTAAAATTAGATTGTGATTGATAAATAAAATTGTTTGTTAACTGAGGTCTTGCTTAACTGAAGTTTTGTCGGGAATCGGCTAGATGCGGCAAAAATTTCTCTGTTGAAGCGTTTCTCAATTCCGCACAAAGGTAGTGCAATTAATTTAATAATCACCATTTTCTGGAAATTATTTTTTGAAACGGAAAGATGACGAAGTTTAAGGCATAACCATTAGCCCAAAAATAAATCTTATGTTACACTCAAAACCTAAGCTTGGCTATAACAATTACCTAAAAAGAAGTGGGTACCCACAAGAGCACCCACTTATAAGTATTTTGAGTTTAGTATTACTTTGTTGCTTCTTCCAACCTACGCATGATGGAGAAGATGAAAATTGCCGAGAGTAAGCAGCAGACAATAAAGATTGTCCAGAGCTGCCAAAGCTCTATTCTTTCCCAGAAGAAGCTGCCAACAAACAGCAGCTTGTTTCCAATGGCAGTAGCCAGTAACCAACCGCCTTGCATAAGGCCCTGGAAGCGTTGCGGAGCAACCTTTGATACAAACGACAATCCCATGGGGCTTAGGAATAGTTCAGCAATGGTTAGAATGAGGTAACTGCTAATTAGCCAGTAAGGCGAAACCCTGCCCCATTCAGTTAGCCCTTGCGCCTCAATGGTTTTGGGAGCAATTAGGTGAATTGAACTTAATAGCACAACCATAAATCCAATTGCAGCAATTATCATCCCTATTCCAATTTTCTTAGGGGTTGAGGGCTCAATGCCTTTCTTGTTCATCCACGCAAATACACCCATTACCGGAAATGTTAGCGCAACAATGAATAGGGGGTTGAACGATTGGAACACCTCGGGGGCAATTGGGTTGGAAGCACCAAATTTGTTGGCCTGGTAGTAGGTTAAGAAACCTAGGCCAAGAAACATAATTAGTCCAATAGCATTCTCACGAATCTGTTTACGGGCAAACATTAACACCAACCCAGCAATAGTGCCAATAAACGAAAGCATTGACCATAGGTTGAAGAAGATATTGGTGAAAGGTCCAACCTCCTTAACGGTATAGTCGCGGGCAAATAGGGTCAAGGTTAAACCGTTCTGGTGGAACGACATCCAGAAAAAGATTACAACTACAAATACGAGTAATAACGAGGTAACCTTTGGTAGTTCTTCCTTAGTGGACATCATAAACATCATGGCTACAAAGCCAAAGAACAAACCTATTGCTAATCCAAAAGTAACTTCGGCTCCCAGTGACCAGAAAATAAGTCCTGTTAGGGCTACTAAAAATATGGGCACAACAATATTCAAAAGATTTTTCTTTGAAAAGAGCGATTCGGTTGATGATACAGCACGTACCTTTTTCTCCTTGTTGGGTAGCATCTTATTGAATGTTATATACACTAGCAAGGAGATAACCATTGCTACTGCAGCAACACCAAATGCCCAGTTGTAACCCCTGGAAAAGGCATCTATATACTTGTGGGCAAAATCGGTGAGCTGTTCAGTGCCCGAAATAGTAACATTTGAAACTTTGCTGGCAAGGCTTTCGAACTTAGCGAGCGACTCAGGTTCGGTTACCTTTCCGTTTAGGAATGCATGGCAAAGCGAGGGGAGGCTGGCGTCGTGCTCAAAGCCTTGGCTGCGAAGAAACCAATTGCGAATGCCTGTGGCAACAAATGGGGCAAAAAACGCTCCAATGTTAATACCCATGTAGAAAATCATAAACCCGGTATCGCGTACCTTGGAGTATTGCGGATCGTCGTACATTTGACCAACCACAGCCTGCAAGTTCCCTTTAAATAAGCCATTACCAAAGGCAATAACAAATAGACCAAGCAGTGTGACACTCAGGCTCATACCTGGCATGGCAATAAGTAAATACCCACCGAACATAACGATAATACCCAACAGGATAACTGTTTTATATCGGTTGGTTGCGTCGGCAATTAAACCACCAATGAGGGCCAGTGCATAAATACCAAAGTAAAACCAACTGTAGTATTTGCCGGCTTCCTCGGCCGATAGGCCATACTTGGCCTGCAAGAATAACACCAGAATAGCCATCATGGTGTAGAAACCGAAGCGCTCACCCATGTTGGAGAAAAACGCTACCAGTAATCCTTTAGGATGATTTTTAAGCATAAATTATGGTTTTGGTTTATCTTCATTTTTTCAAGATTGACAAAAATAATATTTTAAGGTTTATTTCCAAACGTCAAAAAAATGTTGTAGAATGTTTTTGTTTAACTTATTTTACCTAAACATTAAAAGCACAAACGGATTATTGGTATTAATTTATAAATAGGTTTGCCAGCAAAAAAATAGTAACTTAGCACTATAGAC
>LUYY01000287.1 GCA_001603415.1 Bacteroidales bacterium Bact_07
GCTCAGCGCCTTGTTCAGCAGGTTTGATTTTCTGGTTTGCCATAATCTATATGTAGTTAATAGGATTAGTTCGTACTTCGGATTTTAAGACTGCAAAATTAGATAATTTTTTTGAGAGTAAATCATAAAAAATATCAACGGTAAACTGTTCGCTTTCAAAATGTCCGATATCGATAATGACGATGCGGTTTTCGGCATCGAAAAACTGGTGGTACTTAACATCGGCAGTAATAAAAACATCGGCGTCTGCAGCCAATGCATTGCCTAACAGCGAAATACCTGTGCCTCCGCAGACGGCAATTCTAGAAACCAAATCGGTTACCGGGTTTGTGTACCGAATGCAAGGGGTTTTAAATTGATGCTTAACATGCCTGATAAAATCGATGGCCTTTGAGGGTTCAGGCAGATTGCCAACCACCCCTAACCCTACGTTCTTAAAGGGCAAATCGAGGGGGTAAACATCGTAGGCCACCTCTTCGTATGGGTGCGCATCAATCATGGCCTTTAAAACACCGTTCAACTTGTGGCGGGGAACAATGGTTTCGATCCTGACCTCGGGCTCAAAATGGATTTTGCCCTTTTCGCCAACAAAAGGATTGGTAGCATCACCGGCTCTGAATGAGCCTTGTCCCTGAATATTATACGAACATGAATCGTAGTTGCCAATTACCCCTGCACCTTCGGAGAATATTGCCCGACGAACATTGTCGGCATATTCAGTTGGCACAAAGGTTACCAGCTTTACAAGCTGCCCTTGAATTGGCCTTAACACCTCGGTATTGTTTAAGCCTAACAGCTCGGCCATTTTGAAACTAACTCCACCCACAACGCTATCGACATTGGTATGGGCGGCATAAATGGCAATATCGTTCTTAATGGCATCAATAACTACCCGTTCAACGTAGCTATTTCCTGCAAGCCGTTTTAGTCCCTTGAAAATTATTGGATGGTGGGCTATAATAAGATTTAGTCCCTTTGCAGCCGCCTCGGCAACCACCAGGGGAGTAACATCGATGGTGAGTAAAATACCTTTAACCTCCATGTTGGCATTACCCACAATAAGGCCTGAATTATCGTAATCTTCCTGAAATGCCAACGGAGCAAACGATTCCAGAATTGAGGTAATTTCCCGTACGGTCATATACTGTTAGTCGAGCAAATCGCGAATTTCAATGAGCATGCCCTTAATCTCAGTGAGGCACTCCACTATTTTGTAGTTGTCAGTAAGTTCTTCCTTTTGTGCCGAGAGTTTTTTGCGGGCACCATCAAGGGTCATACCCTGTTCCTTTACCAAATGGTAAATCAACTTCAGGTTTTCGATATCGTTTTTAGTGAAGTAACGGTTGCCCTTCTTGTTCTTGTGGGGTTTGATTACATCGAAATTTTTTTCCCAAAACCGTATAAGCGAGGTGTTAACACCTAACATTTCGGCCACCTCGCCAATGGAGTAGTAATACTTTTCAATTTTTTTCTCTTTGTATGGCATTTCTGTAAGAATTGGCTAATCGAAACTTTGTGTTGGCTGCGAGGCAATCTCAACTAGTTTTTCGTACTGGTCGGGTGTTAAGTCGTTAAAGTAGTAATGAATGGGATTAACGGGTTGCCCATTGCGATGCACCTCATAATGCAGATGAGGTGCAACCGATGTACCGGTATTGCCAACATAACCAATAACCATTCCTCGCCTAACTCGCTGTCCCTTGCGAACAGTAATTTTGCTCATATGGGCATACAGGGTTGAATACCCAAAACCGTGGTCGATAATCACATGGTTACCATACCCGCGCTGGGCCGAGTTAATTTCAACCACAAAACCATCGCCGGTAGCAAAGATCTCCGTGCCGGTTGGTGCCGTAAAATCCATTCCATTGTGCATTTTAAGCACCTTGTAGAATGGATGGATTCGCATCCCGAAAGATGAGGCTACTCGGGTAAGATCCTTATCGCGGATGGGCATAATGGCAGGAATACTTCGCAGCATCTCTTCCTTTCGTTTAGCCAAATCGGTTATTTCGTCAAACGAACGGCTTTGGATATATGCTTTCTTGGTTAAAGCATCAACTTTCCTGGTAGTTTCAATAATTAGCTTATTATTCGAGAGTTTTTCCAACTCGGCATATCGGTTTACACCACCAATACCTGCCTCGCGGATCGATGCCGGTATGGGTTCAGCCTCAAAGATAATACGATAAATGCCCTCATCGCGGCGCTGAAGATCGTTAATAACCGCATTTAGTTGCTCAATTCTTCGGGTTATTAGCTCGTAGTTTGTGAGCAATTCCTGGTTTTCGCGTTTTAGTTTTCGCACCTCGGGGGTATCAATAAAAATGGGGAAGATTAAGTACGAAATGAATCCAACAACAAAAGTTGCCAGCACATATTTAGCCACAAGAAAAAGGCGATCCCTGAGGGTTTTCTTTTCCCTTATGAAAATCAACTGCTCCGGGTGAAATTTATATTTATGCTTAATCATATCGCCTTAATCCAAAAACTGACTTGAATAGTTCTTAAGCATGTTTTGGTAATCATCCTCGGTCATATCGTTAAAGTAGTTAATGGGATTAACCGGCTTGCCACGGACAATAACCTCGTAGTGGAGGTGTGGTCCAGTGCTTTTACCGGAACTACCTAGAGTACCGATTTTTTCCGTCCTTTTAACCCTTTGCCCTACCTTAACATTAACCTTGTGCAAGTGTGCATATCGTGTTCGGTAACCAAAACCATGGTCAATAATTATCTCATTACCATACCCATTAAAGGAATAGCCTGCTTCAACAACAATACCTTCGCCGGTAGAGTAAACTGGGGTTCCAACTGGTCCGGCAAAATCGATACCAGTGTGCATGGTGAGGGAGCCATTCATAGGATCGCGTCGAACTCCGTAAAAACTGGATATCCTAACCAAATCCCTGGTGTTTATAGGCTGAATGGCTGGTACGCATAAAATCATTTTCTCCTTGTTCTTAGCCATATCGGCAACATCATCAAATGAGCGCGATTGAATGTATGCACGCCAGGTGAGTTCATCGAGAGAGCGAAGTGTTTTAATGAGTGTTAGCGAGTTTGCAGCAGAACGCAGGTTTGAGTACTTATCGGTACCTCCATAGCCACCCCTACGAACACTTTCAGGTATGGGATCGGCCTCAAATATTGCCCTGTAAATATTATTATCCTTAACTTCCAGCGCTGCTAATGCATTACTGAGCTCGTATATTTGCTTTTGAGCCAATTCGTACTTAAGCACATACTCTGCATTGGCCCTTTTGAGCGACTGCTCAACGGGGGTATCGTATATAACCGAAAAAGCATAGCCTAACCCCAAAAAAACACCTGCATAAAATCCCAAATGAATTAGTATCTTTGCAAAGCGTTTGTAAAGAGGAATTCGAATAATATCGAATTTGAGAGTATGGGGGTTAAATTGGTATTTAAACTTGGCCATGGCTTTTAACACAAAGAGTTACAAGG
>LUYY01000288.1 GCA_001603415.1 Bacteroidales bacterium Bact_07
GGAACAGCTCATAAGCCTTGTTGAGTAAGAAATTACAACCGATCTAAAAATCAACATTAATCGAGGTTAAAAAATAATAAACAATACCCCGAATCCAAATTGCTTATGATTCATTTTCAGGTATTTATAAAATAATAGATTTAAAAATCGATATAATTAGATACCTTTTCGCCATCAAAGTTTGTATCTTTGCAGCATGGAAACTATGCTCAAAATTGCCGTGATAATTGCGGCATATCTTTTAGGGTCGATCCCAACATCGGTTTGGGTAGGTAAAATATTTTACGGAATCGATGTCAGGGAGCACGGTAGTGGCAACGCCGGTGCAACAAACACCATCAGAGTGCTTGGATTGATTCCGGGCATATCAGTTTTTATAATTGATGTGCTGAAAGGCTACCTTGCTGTCCGCTTACTTTACCTAACCGACTTCTACATTCCAAAAACCGGGATGTTCATAAATTTTCAGCTATTTTTAGGTATTGCTGCCCTACTTGGACATATCTTTCCAATTTTCGCGCAATTCCGAGGGGGTAAAGGGGTTGCCGTGCTTTCGGGTGTTGTTTTTGCCCTTCATCCCTACGCCACGCTCATTGTATTTGGTATATGGATAATTTCGGTCATTATTACCCGATACGTTTCGTTAAGCTCCATGATTGCGGGCTTCTCATTCCCGCTGGTTCTGATTTTTGTTTACCGCACAACCAACCCATCACTGATTACCTTTGCCTTCATTCTTGCAATCCTGATGCTATTCACCCACCAGAAAAATATTGAACGCCTGGTTAAAGGCGAGGAGTCAAGGTTCTCGTTAAGAAAAAAAGGCAAGGCAACACAGGCCAATACCAAACAATAACCCAGCAATTGTTGTTTTTTAATACTTACCACTACATGTAAGAGCGTGGTATGAAATATTTTTATAATTTTGCAAGTCATTTTGAACTGATAATTTACGCTTTATGATTAAGATAACTTTCCCTGATGGGAATGTTCGTGAATACCCCAAAGGTGTTACCGGACTGGATATAGCAAAAAGCATTTCGGAACGTTTAGCAGCCGAGGTTCTATCGGTAACGGTAAATGGTGAAGTCTGGGATCTTACCCGTAGCATCGAAACCGATGCCACCATTAAACTGCATAAATGGGACGACCCCGAAGGGAAACATGCCTTTTGGCATTCATCGGCACACCTTATGGCCGAAGCCATTGAAGCCCTTTACCCTGGAGTAAAGTTGGGTATTGGCCCAAGCATCGAGAATGGGTTTTACTACGATATCGATTTTAATGGCCACGCCATATCGGATGAGGATTTGCCCAAGATTGAGCAAAAAATGTTGGAGTTTGCCCAGCAAAAGCAGCCCATCGTTCGTAGGGAAGTGTCAAAAGCCGAGGCACTAAAAACCTATCAGGTTAAGGGCGACCCTTACAAGGTAGAACTTATATCGGACCTTCAGGATGGAACCATCTCGTTCTACACACAGGGCTCATTTACCGACCTTTGCCGTGGCCCACACCTTCCGAATACCGGCTATATCAAAGCAATTAAGCTATTGAGCATTGCAGGTGCATACTGGAGAGGTGACGAAAAGAATAAAATGCTTACCCGCATTTACGGTATCACCTTTCCCCAAAAGAAACAGCTTGATGAGTATTTAGCACTACTCGAGGAGGCTAAGAAGCGCGATCACCGCAAAATAGGTAAGGAGTTGGAACTGTTCATGTTCTCACCAAGCGTAGGGCCAGGATTACCATTATGGCTACCTAAAGGCGCACAACTCCGCGAACGCTTAGAGATGTTCCTGAAACGAGTTCAAAAGAAATACGGATACGAACAGGTTATCACCCCACACATAGGACAAAAGGAACTTTACATCACTTCGGGTCACTGGGCTAAGTATGGAAAAGATAGTTTCCGTCCCATAACAACACCCGAGGAGGGCGAAGAGTTTCTGCTTAAACCCATGAACTGCCCCCACCACTGTGAGATTTACAAATCGAAACCCCGTTCATATAAAGACCTTCCCCTTCGTCTGGCTGAATTCGGAACAGTTTACCGTTACGAGCAAAGTGGAGAACTACACGGACTTACCCGCGTACGTGGCTTCACCCAGGACGATGCACACATCTTTTGCCGACCCGACCAGCTAAAGGAAGAGTTTGTGAAGGTAATCGATATAGTTCTTTACATCTTCAAAACGCTTGACTTTAAGGACTATACAGCACAGATATCGCTTCGCGATCCGAACAACAAGGAAAAATACATTGGCTCCGATGAGAACTGGGAAAAAGCCGAAAAGGCTATTGTGGAAGCAGCCGCTGAACGTGGTTTAAAAACCGTAACCGAACTTGGCGAAGCTGCATTTTACGGACCCAAACTCGACTTTATGGTTCGTGATGCCATTGGCCGTAAATGGCAACTGGGCACCATTCAGGTTGACTACAACCTGCCGGAACGCTTCCAGCTGGAATACATTGGAGCCGACGATAAGCGCTACCGCCCCATTATGATTCACCGGGCCCCCTTTGGCTCAATGGAACGATTTGTGGCGGTGCTAATTGAGCACACCGGCGGTAAATTCCCGCTTTGGTTAACCCCCGATCAGGTAGTAGTGTTACCCATTAGCGAAAAATTTAACGATTATGCAAAAAGTGTTTCAAATTTCCTAAATAATTACGATATTCGCAGCCTGGTTGACGACCGCAACGAGAAAATAGGTAAAAAGATAAGGGACAACGAGTTACGTCGGATTCCTTACCTGTTAATAGTTGGCGAAAAGGAACAGGAAGCCAACCTTGTTGCTGTTCGCGTACAAGGCGAAGGCGACAAAGGACAAATGAAACTCGAAGAGTTTGTAAACCATATAAAGGCTGAAATTGATAATCAGCTTAAAGAAATTTAGTATTAACTAAACTTTAGGAGGGCAAAACTATAGCAGCACCTAACAACAACAAAAAGTCGGACATCGACACTTACCCAATAAATGAAGAGATTCGGGTTAAGACCGTTCGACTGGTTGGCGATAATATTGAGAATCCGGGTATTTACCCCATTAGCCAGGCACGCCAAATGGCCGAGGAGATGGAGTTAGACTTGGTAATGATTTCTGATAAGGCCGATCCACCCGTTTGTAAGATTATGGACTATCAGAAGTTTCTTTACCAGCTCAAAAAGAAGCAAAAGGAAATAAAGGCCAATGCTCAAAAAATTGTGGTTAAGGAAATTAGGTTTGGGCCTAACACCGACGATCACGACTACAACTTCAAGTTGAAGCATGCCATCAATTTCCTTCAGGAAGGTGCAAAGGTGAAAGCCTACGTATTCTTTAAGGGAAGATCGATCCTTTTCAAGGAGCAAGGCGAAATATTACTGTTACGATTTGCCCAAGACCTTGAGGAGTATGGCAAAGTGGAGCAACTCCCACAACTCGAAGGAAAACGAATGATTATGGTTGTGTCCCCTAAAGGAACCAAAAAGAAATAGTAAACCATTAGTAATCAAATAAATACAGTGTAGAATGCCAAAAACAAAGACTCATTCTGGTTCAAAAAAGCGTTTTGCTTTAACCGGAACAGGTAAGATTAAAAGAAAACACGCCTACAAGAGTCACATTTTGACTAAAAAGGAAACCAAGCAAAAGAGGAATTTAACTCATGTTGCTTTGGTCGACAAGGCCGATGAAGGGCATGTTAAAGCAATGCTTGGCTTAAAGTAGTTTTGTTTTCTTTTAATTTGTGTGTTAGTTTACTTTAATGTTTAACAGAATGAATTAGCCGCTAAGAGTTCAAAACAAGAACCGCTAATCATTCAAAAATCGTAAAAAAATGCCACGTTCAGTAAATGCAGTAGCATCGCGCAAGCGCAGAAAAAAAATTCTTAAACAGACGAAGGGTAATTTCCTTGCGCGTCGTAATGTATGGACGGTTGCAAAGAATACCTTGGAGAAAGGTTTGACCTATGCATACCGCGACCGTAAAAAGAAAAAGATTGAATTCCGTGCCCTTTGGATTCAGCGTATCAACGCTGCAGTTCGTGAGTATGGTATGACCTACTCTGAATTCATGGGCAAAATCAACAAGAAAGGAATTGCAATCAACCGCAAGGTTTTAGCCGATTTGGCTATGAACCATCCTGAAGCTTTCAAAGCCATTGTTGATTCTGTAAAGTAAACAATTAATGGGAATACGATAAAAGGGGCTTTATGCCCCTTTTTTTGTTAATTTTGATTAACTCGATATCGGAGTATTCATATTTCAATAGCTTTTCTTAAATTGCAAGCTGAAAAGGTGATAGTATAAATGCTTAAA
>LUYY01000035.1 GCA_001603415.1 Bacteroidales bacterium Bact_07
AAGTAAATGCCAATTAAGTGATAACGCAATGGCCATTTTTTTATTATAACTTATTCACAGCTACCCACAAGGAAAGGCAAGCATAGTTGTGATTAAAACCAAAACCCGCCTGGAATGGCGGGCTTTTGGGGATTGCTTCTGTTTGTAAATTTTACCTTTTTGTATATGTTAACTCCGATAAATATTACCTGATGAAAAGCATCTCCCTGTACTTGGGTAAGGGCCACATCTCATCATCTACAATCATCTCCAGCTTATCGATATGTGTGCGAATGCTTTCAATAAAGGGCTTAACGTTTTTGTCGTAGAGGTGTGCCTTCTCAACGATGTCTTCAATTTGATTGGCTTCCTTTCGGCGTTCAATCATCTCGTTAACCTGGTGGCTTATGGCATGTATATGCTCGGATATCTCATGGATTAACGTGTGCTGGTGATCGGCTAATTTCTCCCACTCTTTCGGGAATAGTTCTTTTAATCCCTTAACGTTGCTTATTAAGGTGTTTTGGTAAGCAATGGCAGTGGGAATAATATGGTTGATAGCTAAATCGCCTAAAACGCGGGCTTCAATTTGCACCTTTTTTACATAGATCTCGTTACGGATTTCGTAGCGTGCCTCAAGTTCGCGTTTGGTTAAGATGCCATTTCCAGTAAGCAGTTTTACCGACGAATCGTATAGGAAGGTTTTGAAAGCTTCCAGCGGATTGCTGATATTTGGAAGCCCGCGGCGTGCTGCTTCCTCAACCCACTCCTGACTATAGCCGTTTCCTTCAAAGCGAATCTTTTTCGACTCAATAATAACCTTGCGAAGGCATTGGATAATAGCCTCGTCCTTTTTAATCCCCTTAGCAATTACCTTATCAACCTCTTCCTTGAACTTCATGAGTTGGTTTGCTACAGCGGTGTTTAGCACAATCATAGGCGATGCACAGCTACCCGATGAACCTACTGCTCTGAACTCAAATCGGTTTCCGGTAAACGCAAACGGCGATGTGCGGTTGCGGTCGGTATTGTCTAATAGAATCTCAGGAATCTTTCCAATAATTTCAAGTTTAAGTTCGGTTTTTTCGTCGGGGGTCATTTTTTGGTCGGTTACCTTCTGCTCCAGCTCATCGAGCACAGCGCTCAGGGTTTTACCAATGAACACCGACATGATGGCCGGTGGTGCCTCGTGGGCGCCAAGGCGGTGGGAGTTCGGCTCCGATGCAACGCTACCCAGCAGTAGGGCTGAATGATCGTGAACGGCCTTGATGGTATTGATTAGAAAGGTTAGGAATTGAAGGTTGTTTTTTGGTGTTTTGCCGGGCGAGAGTAGGTTAACTCCAGTGTCGGTCATCATTGACCAGTTATTGTGCTTACCGGAACCGTTAATGCCCTTGAAGGGTTTTTCGTGGAATAGAACACGGAATCCATGCTGACGCGCAATGCGATCCATCAGCGACATGATAAGCTGGTTGTGATCAACAGCCAGGTTGGCCTCCTCAAATATGGGAGCACACTCAAACTGGTTGGGGGCAACCTCGTTGTGACGGGTTTTTATGGGAATGCCAAGTTTTAGGGCTTCAAGTTCAAAGTGGCGCATAAAGGCCGATACCCTTGCAGGAATTGATCCAAAGTAATGGTCTTCGAGTTGCTGATCCTTGGCTGCCGCATGCCCCATAAGGGTTCTGCCGCACAATGCCAAGTCGGGGCGGGCGTTATACAGCGACTCGTCGATCAGAAAATATTCCTGTTCCCAACCCAGGGTGGCATATACTTTACGGGCATCCTTATCAAAATACTCCAGCACCGAAAGGGCTGCCTTATCGAGTAGCGCAAGCGATTTGAGCAAGGGTGTTTTAAAGTCGAGTGCCTCGCCGGTGTATGAGACAAAGACGGTGGGAATACATAAAGTGTTCTCAAGGATAAAGGCTGGCGATGTGGGATCCCACGCGGTGTATCCGCGGGCTTCAAAGGTGTTGCGAATCCCTCCGCTTGGGAAACTCGAGGCATCGGGCTCTTGCTGTACCAGCATATCGCCCTTGAAAACCTCAATGGGCTGGCCCTTAATATCGATTGATAAAAATGCATCGTGTTTTTCGGCTGTCGAGCCGTTTAGGGGATGGAACCAGTGTGTGTAGTGGGTTGCCCCGCGTTCTATGGCCCAAGCCTTCATGGCCGATGCCACCTGACCGGCAATCTTTCGATCAATCTTTTTGCCCTCATCAATGGAGGTTATTATACTTTCGTACGCCTCTTCCGATAGGTACTTCTTCATTTTAGGCCTATCGAAGACGTTGATGGCAAATATATCGACAAGCGATTCTACTTTGCCTTCGCTGTTCATGTCAACCGGGAGCCGATTAGTTGCTTCGCCGAATGCTCTAAATCGTAATTTTGGCATAGTGTGGTATATTTTTCAAGGGCAAATGTAATAAAAATATTAAAAATAAAAAACTATACCTATAAAAAACAAGGGGTATAAAATATAAAAATACAATTTTATAGAATTGGAATATATAATTATATGGGGGGATTTTGAATTTGAAATTTTGAATCAATTACTAAACCCAAAATCTTAACTGAACGCTGATTATTAAATGCTAACTTTCCCTGTTTCAATTTGGCGCGACTTTTTTTGAACAAAGTATTGTTGTTATGCGTTGATTTTAGTAAATTGCAAGCATGGAAAGCGATAACAGGAAATATTCAAACGACGAGATCACGGTGTTTTGGCGACCGGGTGAGTGCGTTCATGCATCGATATGCTATACCAAGTTGCTATCGGTGTTTAACCCCCGTAAGCGACCATGGGTTAACATGAATGGAGCCAGTACTGAGCGGATAATTGAGATAGTGAACGAGTGCCCTACTAACGCACTAACCTTTATGTGGAACGATCCTGAAAAGAACAAACAGGAGAAGTCGCACAAGTGCGTGCGTGAATTTAAGCCCGAGGAGATAGAGGCCTTTGAGGTTACCCCTGCAAAAATTCAGGTTATGCCCAATGGCCCGTTGCTGGTCTCGGGCGATTTTCAGATTTTGGATGCCGATGGCAACGAGGTGAAAGCCATGAAAATGGTTTCCATATGCCGTTGTGGGCATTCGCACAGCCAACCATTCTGCGATGGTACACATTTTAAACGAGGTTTTCGTGATAGCGAATAGAGCCATGGAACAACCAAAGAAAATAGTAGCAAAGCTCCATTTGAGCAAGGGTGGCCCTATTAGGGTTGAGGGCCGATTCTTTTTAGTAAATCTTGAAGGCGAAAGCCTTATCCCCGATAATACCAAGGAGGTTTACCTATGCACCTGTGGCGCATCGCGCAATAAACCCTTTTGCGATGGTAGCCACAAGGGAGGAAAATCCAATGGGTAGGTTTTTTTTGCGCCCAGGGTATTTACCCATATGGCAATAAGTTAGAATAATCAAAATAATTATCATTATACATAATTAACCAATTGCACCGGAACACAATTGCTATCTTTGCATGGCAATAGTTTTAATCGGGCACTTACTTGGAATTAAATAAAACAAGAAAAGCTAAAAGCCCTGTGTTAAGGGCTTTGTTTGTGATATTTGGCATAGTATCGTTTGGGTTGGGAGTGTTGGGCATTTTTTTGCCATTACTACCCACAACACCCTTTATGCTGCTTAGCGCATTTCTGTTCATTCGGAGCTCGGATAGGCTTTACCGGTGGTTAATAAACCATCGGCTCTTTGGAACGTACATTCACGATTACATTGAACGACGGTCAATTCCCCGGCGTGTGAAATGGTATACTTTAGGATTGCTATGGGCATCAATACTTACAAGTGTTGCAACACTTGATGTTGGCAACGTTATCAGGGTGATGCTACTGTTAATTGCGGTTGGTGTTACCCTTCATGTTGTTAAGTTGCGCAATAGCTAAAGGGTACTCCGTTGCATTGCGTCGTCGATTATCAGTGTAAAAAATTCTCGCATGTTGCCACCCATTGCCCTAACCTGCTGAGGGATAATACTGGCCTCGCTCATGCCGGGTACGGTATTTATTTCAAGGAAGTAGATTTTATCGTTATTTACAATATAATCAACGCGAACTACTCCGTGGCATTGCAAACGGTCATATATTTTTGATGTAAATTCCTGTATGGCCTTAGTTAGTGATTCAGAAATTGGGGCAGGAGTAACTTCCTTGGATTTGCTAAGGTACTTTGCTTCGTAGTCGAAGAATTCGGTTTCGGGAACTATTTCGGTAACAGGCAAAATCATTTGGTTATGGCTGTACTTGAAAACCCCGCAGGTGAACTCCCTACCGGGAATAAACTCTTCCAGAATAATGGTTTTGTCCTCAGCAAAAGCCTTTTCAATAGCCGGCAATAATTCGGCAACCTGTTTTACCTTGCTAACGCCATAGCTACTGCCGCTCTCGTTGGGTTTCGCAAATATAGGCAAACCTAAAGTACTTAATATTTCTTGTTGATTTATGGTTTGGCCGCGCCTGAGCAGGAGTCCCTTGGCAAGATGAACGCCCGTGTCGCGAACCAGTTCCTTACAGTAATACTTGTTAAAGGTTACTGCAGCGTTCATTACTCCTCCGGTGGTGTAGGGTATTTGAAGCATTTCAAAGTAAGCCTGAAGCAGGCCATTCTCGCCGGGTGTGCCATGAATGGCAATGAGGGCGCAGTGAAAAGTTAATTTTTGGCCGTCAACATTTACGGTGAAATCGTTTTTGTCAACTGGGAGTGATCCTTTTTCAGGGTGTTCAAGTGTCCATGTGTTGCCCTTAACAAGTATCTTGTAGGCGTTGAACCTTTGGGGGTCGAGCCAGCCTGCAATTTGTGTGGCGCTCCGCATGGAGATGTTGGCCTCCGATGAGTTACCTCCGGCCATTATGGCTATGTTAAGTTTTGTGTTCATAGGGAAAGTTATATGCGATGCAAAACTGCAAGAATTTTGGGAAAAATAAAAGAGCCGCAGGCATAATCTGCGACTCTTTTTTGTGACACAAATCTTTTTATCGGGCATCGGAAAAGTAGCGCATAAACTGGGCTCGTTCATAGGCAAGTGGTTTAATGCTATCGGCTTGGCGCAGCTTTCCAATGATGGAATTTACTGAATCAAACCCTTTGGCATCAAGCCATTTGTTGGTTTCCTCAATCCATGGTTTAAGTATTTCGGGGCCAGTTTTATACATTGCCGATGCTACCTGTACGGCGTTGGCTCCCATAAGCATATCCTTAACGGCCGTTTGCCAATCGTGAATTCCTGTTGATGCAGCCAAATCGCAGGCAACACGGCCTGAGAGTATGGCAAGCCAACGGCGAACCTCCGCGTTTTCGTCGGGGTGGCTAAGGATACTGCTGGAAACTACTTTTAGGGTATTGATGTCCACATCGGGTTGGTAAAAGCGATTGAAAAGCACCAATGCTTTTATACCGGTTTGCGATAGTTCAACCGCAAAGTTTGCCATGCCCGAGAAGTAATGATGTATTTTCATGGCCACTGGCACCGATAGCGATTGCGAAACTTTGCGTGCAACATCGATGTAAATTTTTTCAATTTCATCGCCTTTCATCTTAACATCCGATGGCAGAATAAACATATTGAGTTCAATGGCATCGGCCCCAGCGGCTTGTATGTCGCCTGCAAAATCAATCCAGCTATCGGCGCTACTGCAATTAATGCTTGCAATTACCGGTATGCTTAGCTTTTGCTTCATGCCATCAATTAGCTCAACGTAGCTGCTTAAAGCATGCTTGCGTGTGTAAAAGGCGATATAGTCTTCGGCCTCGCTGTATGAGTTGAACATGTTGTTCATGCGCTGCGAATCAACATCCATCATGATTTGCTCTTCAAAGAGCGATTTAACCACAATGGCAGCGGCGCCATGCTGTTCAAGCAGGTGAGCCTTTTCAATGGAGTCGGTAAGTCCCGAACTTGATGCTATAAATGGGTTCTTCAGCCTGAAGCCCATGTATGTGGTAGTTAGGTCTGCCATATTTTTGTTTTTTAAGTTGATTGACCTTTTTTAGCTTTTCATCGAACTCTTAATGAACTTGTCGATGCCAATGGCGGCTTTGTGGCCGTTTGCTATGCCATGGATAACATCGGGGCCTTGAATGATATCGCCACCTACAAATAGCCAGTTGACACTCGATTGGAAGTAGTCGTTAACCACAATTCTACCCCGATTGTCGAGTTTTAGATTATCCTTGACACTCTCGGGCAAGTAGCTTAAATCCATGCCTTGGCCAATGGATTCAACCACCATATCGCCGGCAAAGAAATTGGTTTGATTCTCATCGAACTTGGGGCTGAATCGGCGGTTCTCATCGAATACCGAAACGCACTTAACCACATGCAATCCTTTAATCTTATCGTTCTCAATTTCGATTTTAACGGGTCCCCAGCCAGGAATGATTGTAGCGCCTTCCTCGCGGGCTTCAATAATCTCTTCGCGGTCGGCAGGCATCTCATTTTCCGACTCGAGCGAAGTGGTAATTATGTTTACCTTGCCGTAGCGTTGGTTCTGGATACGAGCAAGGGTACGGGTTATATCCATGGCCACGTTACCTCCACCAATAACTACTATGCTTTGGGTTGCCGGAATTTCTTTACCCATGGTTACCTCGCGCAGTAGGTCAACGGCTTGATAAACATTTGGGTGGTCGGTACCCGGTATTCGGGTGCTACGTCCAACGTGTAATCCGGTACCCACAAATACCGCATCGTACTGCTGGTGAAGTTCATCGAGCGTGATATCCTTACCAACCGTAACGTTGCAAATAATTTCAACGCCTAACGATTTAATGTAATCGATATCCTTATCGAGTGCTTCGTAGGGTAGGCGGTACTCCGGAATGCCGTAGCGCATCATGCCACCCGGTAAGGGCAGTTTTTCATAGATGGTGCACTCGTAGCCCATAAGGGCCAGGTAGTGGGCAGCCGACAGGCCTGCAGGTCCTGAACCAACAATGGCTATGCGTTTACCATTCTTGGTGATGTTTTCGGTTTCGAGAATCTTCTTGTAGTTTTCTGCGGGATTTTGGTCGGCAATGTAACGCTTGAGCCAACGTATCGAAAGCGGGTCGCCTTGGTGTCCCACGGAACATACAGTTTCGCACTTATGGGTACAAATTCGGCCACAAACCTCCGGCAGCGGGTTGGTATCGTAAAGTATGCGTAAGCCTTCGTTAAGGTCTTCGTTCCTGATGGCCTTAATATACTCGGGGATTCCCATGTGTGCCGGACATGTTGCAACGCAAATGCCACATTCCACGCAGCGGTCGGCTTCCTTCATGGCCTGCTCCTTGGAGTAGCCGCGAACAATTTCAATGAACGATTTATCGCGCTCCTCGGGTTTGAGTTCAGGCATATGAACTCGCTCCTTGCTGTATAACTCGTAGTTGGGTCCGGGTTTCTTGTAGCCATTGGGTTCATTGTCCCATTCCTTTTTATCAACACCGGGAATAAACCGGAATACATCGGGGTCGGAATCGACCCATTTGAAATGGTTGGACATTGAAAGTGAACCGGTGGTGCAAACATCAACGCAAAGGGCGCACCAGCAGCAACGTCCGTAGTCGATACGTGGCCTTAGTCCACTATCACCGTTTTTGGTTTCGATACCCTCAACCGGAACCATATCGATGGCGGCGTTCTGGCAAATCGACTCACAGGTGCCGCAACCTATACAGGTATCCACATCGTTCTTATGGAAACCTCGGTACCTTGGTGCAGCTTCTCTTTTGAGCGGTTCCTTAATGGTAACAGGCTCCTTAACCACATTTTTCCATGCGGTAAAGGGGCTTATGATATCTTTTATTCGTGCCATAGTTTGTTTACGTTTCAAAAATTACCTTTCGATTTCAGGTGGATAGGTATGCAGCGATGTCATTAACCCGGCCACATCGGCAAGGTTGGTATTGATAATCATCTTTTCCAACAGTGCAACGGCGTGCGTGTAGCTGGGGCCTCGAACATTAATGCGGCGGGGGTACTCACTACCATCGGAAACGATGTAGTATGCAAACTCGCCTCGAGTGCACTCGGAACGGATAAAGGTTTCGCCTGCAGGTATTTGCCAATGCAGTACGTTTGGTGTAGGTGCCTTAAAGTCGCCATCCTTGGGCATTTTGGCCAGTATTTGACGGATAAGGTCAACCGAAAGAAGTAGGTCGCGACGCCGAACATCGGCTCTGGTGTAGATGTCGGAATCCTTGCCTACTATGGGTTCAAAGTCAAGTTCCGGGTATTTCAGGTATGGGTACTTTTTACGAATATCATCGGGGATTCCGGCAGCACGGGCGTTGGGACCTGTAATGCCAAACTGGTATATCCATTTGGGGTCGATATATCCCATGCCAACAGTGCGTTTTTTGAAAACCGCATTGTTGAACATCACCTTATCAATATCAACCATAAACTCCTCAATGGTTTTAAGGGTTTCCTCCATACGTTTTTCAAAACCATCGGGTAAAAGACCTCTAACACCGCCAGGAATGATGTACATGTGGTAAATGCGGCCTCCGGTAAGTTCCTCAAAACGGTCGAGAACAAGGTCGCGGCAATAGTTACTCCACTGTCCAACAATCCCCATTCCAAGGGATCCAGCCTGCCCGCCAATCCACATCAGGTAGCTTTGCAAGCGTGCCATTTCCAGCGTTAAGGTTCTAAGCCATTTGGCGGTTTCGGGGATCTCGATGCCTGCCAATTCCTCAACTCCGGCTGCAAAGCAGTACTCGTTGTAGTCGGGTTCCGGAACAGTAATACGGCAAACGATGGGGAAGCATTGAATCCACTTGCGGCGTTCCATCAACTTCTCAAAACCACGGTGAAGGTATCCAACATGGGTTTCGCAGTCCATAATCTCGTCGCCCAGCAAGGTGAGTTCCAGCGACATATTACCAGTAATACCCGGGTGCTGGGGACCATGCCACAACTTCACATATTTATGTGAGCTTAGGTCAACATCTATTTTACCCTCGCTGTTAAGAGGTGGGTAAAGACTGCGGTCTTCCTTTATTTTAAAAATATCCTTAAATTTCATCAGGGTAAAGTTTTTTCTTCATGTACTCTTTTGGATCGTTGGTTTCTCTTCCCGGACGCGGGAAGTAAGTTTCCTCGGCGTACTTTTTGGTGTCAAAGTCCCGCCGGTATGGGGGAATATCGTCCCAACCCTCAAGAATAAAGGGCTTATCAACCCTTGGACTACCGGGAAAATTGATTCCAAACATTTCGCGAAGTTCGCGCTGGTAAGTGGCTGCTTGTTCCCAAAGGTGATGAATGGTTTCCATTGTTGGATTATCCCTAGGGATAAATGTTTTTACCATTACATCAATCTTTTTAATGGGATTGTTCAGGATATAGGTGAGTTGGAACAGATTTTTTTCAATCCAATCAACAGCAGTAAGTTGAACCAGGTGTAAGTAGCCTTCCACTTCCTTGAGGTGGGTTACCAGTGCTACCAGCTGTTCCTTTGGTATGCTCATGTGGTAAAGCCCTTGGCGCTGGGTCCACACATCGGCATTAGGGAACACGGTTCTTATATTATCGAGTGGTGTGTTCATGGTCATAGTTTTTACCAGTTATAATCGGGCATATCCCAATCTTTAATTATTTTTTTCTGGTTAGCCTTATACCAGTCGAAATTCTGGGCGTAGAGGTTGGCGCCTTCACCTTTTCCTTCGCGAATAAGTTCTTTAAGCTTCTCAAATCCTGCCAGAATGGCTTCGGGGCGGGGCATGCAGCCAGCAATGTAAACATCAACCGGTAAGTAGTGGTCGAGCCTTTTTATGGTATTATAGCTATCCCAGTACATACCCCCGTTAATGGTGCAGCTACCCAGAGCAATTACAAACTTAGGATTTTGCATCTGTTCGTAGCTGCGGATAACCCTTTTTAGGGTTTTTACCGAAAGATAACCCGAAATAATAAAAACCGATGATTGGCGAGGTGTGGGACGCCATTGAATGCCAAAACGGTATGCATCGAAACGCGGGGTCATGAGCGGACGCATCTCAATGGCACCGCAACCGGTACCAAACCCTAACACCCATAACGATTCGGAACGGGCCCAGTTCAGAAATTTTTCAAAGATAGGAAGAACCGGCTCGTGGACTTTTGGACGCGCGTCGCAAAAGTAATCCTGAAGCGGATTGATCTCTATCGGCTCCCCATCGGGCGACATTACTGTCCTTTTCTCTAAATCACTTTTACTCATGGTTATAGTGATATTACTTGTTTCATAATCAGATTAAAAGAATGGCAATAATTCCAAAAAGGAGAGGAACGCCTAAGAACCAGCGAACGCTTTGGTCAACCCTGAAGCGCGGGAAGGCAACGCCTACAAATACCGACCATAGGTAGATGAAAAAGGTTTTAATGAAAAGTTCAGGCCAGCTGGTTGCACCTCCGTAAAGCAGATTCATGAAAAGTATTAGCTTAGCCACTGGAAAAATGGCACGGTTAAGCTGGAGTACTCCCAAAAATCCCGAGTGGTACTCGGTGGGTGGGCCTATGGGGATTTCCTGCGGAGCCATTACCACATCAAAGGGTGCTCGCCCCATTGAGCCTAAAAAGGTAAGCATTAAAGCCGCTCCAGCAAATGGATTGGTAACAATAGTCCAATTCATTACACCGCCTTGTTGTGCTGCTACAATATCGCTGATATTCAGTGTGTGGTATTGCATGGCTATGGAAATTACTCCAAGCGTTAGAGGTAATTCAAGTGCAGTAACTTGAGAAAGCCCCCTGGAAACACCAATAGCCGAGTGTGGATGCCCGCTTTCACCTGCGCCTAATGCCATTCCTAAAACTCCAAAAAACTGAAAGAAAAGCACAAGCGTAAGGTCACCGGCAAACGACAGGTTCCCAAATACAGGGGAACCATATATTACCGGAAGAAAAAGCAGTAGGCCTATTCCTCCGGTAAGTCTAAAAACGGGACCTAAGTAGTACATTACACCGTGTGTAATTTTACTCCTTTTAGCATGATTCTTTATCAAATCGAGGTAGGGCTGATACCACCTTATGCCATATCGCCTTCCAACTCTTGCCGCTATTTTGGGCATTATACCCTGTAGAATTAATCCATAGTTTAACACTATGAATAGGGTTAGCAGCAGGTATAGTATTTGTTTAATACCAAATTCCATTTAGAATCCTCCGTTCATTAAAATGTAAACAATTACAGTAAAACCTAGAATATGCGCCAGGTATGTTTGTCCGTTACCATTGTATATGCTGCGAATTTTGTCTGCAATAGCATGTGCGCCATCGCTAACTGCATCCCAGAAATTGGTAATACCTGGGGCTACCAAAAATCCTAAAGCCTTTTGGTATGGTGCGTAAAAGTTGTAAGCAAAATGGGTGGTTTCGGGACGGAATGGTCGTTCAGCGGCATATACTATGTTGAATTGCTTAACCTTTTGGGCTTTCCTGTTTATAATATAGAGCCATGCGAAAACGGCTAAGAAAATAATTGTTACAATAGCCAAAATAAGTTTACCATTCCAATATCCATATGGGCCTATTGCTAGTTGTCCATGCCATACCAAAGCACCATCAGGGAAATAGTTTAAGAGAATTTGCCCAATAGGTTTTAACATAGAGTTTGGTAGTGCTGAAAGAACTAAAAGTATGGTAATTATTATGTACTGAGGAACAAGCATCCAGAAGGGAGCTTCCTTAACATTTCGGAGTTCATCCTTGGGCTGTCCCAAAAAGATAGTGTGAATAAGCCTAAAACAGTATAGGAACGAGATTACCCCAGCAAAAAATGCAATGCCGGCCTGAAAGTACCACCCGTTTTCCATGATGGCGTTAAACATTAACCATTTACCGCCAAAGCCGGTTAAGGGCGGCAATCCTGCAATTACAATAATACCAATCAGTACCGATACAAACGAAAAGGGCATTTGCTTGATCAAACCACCCATCTGATACATGTATTTGGTTTTGGTTCGCATTACAACACCTCCAATTGCCAAGAATAGCAAGGATTTAAACATGAAGTGCGTAACCACAATCGAAAGGGATGCTAACCAACCAAGGTGCGACATCATGGTTAAACCAAAGAGTGCATATCCTAACACACCTATACTTGAGTATGCTAAAAGCCTTTTTGCATCTTCCTGGAATGCGGCCATCATGTTACCCATAAGGGCAGTAAGTACGCCTACCCAACTTAGCACATATAGAACATCAATGCCAAATAGTTTTTGAGGTCCCATGCTAAGGAATAACATTACCAAGCCTAGGATACCCGCTTTCAGAAGAATTGCCGAAACCATTGGCGATACATCGGCCTCGGCCTCAGCATGTGCGCCGGGTAACCAGATATGAAGCCCTATTGATGCCAATTTGGTCATGAACCCAATTGCCATTAGCGTAAATGCAATGGGAGCGTAGTAGTGAACATCTTTTAGAACGTCAAGTCCCATTCCCGTGTGGCCAATCTGTGCAATACCAAAGCCGCTTAGAATAAGGTATGCTCCTCCAACCGAGAAAAGAATGTAGCTTAATGCATGCTCCATCGATTTTTTACCACGGATAATCAGGAAGTATGAACCGGCTGTCATTAACTCCCATGCAAAAAAGAATTCCAGGGTAGTCTTTGCCTCCAGCAATCCTATTAATCCCGCAAACATCATCATTACAAGCGGATAAAATCCGGTACGTTTACCCTTAAACGTATAGCCGGCTAGTAAAGTAATTATACCACCAATTACAAAAATGATAAAGAAAATACTGGTTAACCCATGGAATGTGTCCTGATTTGCAAAGTAGTACAAGGCCATTGCTCCAATGGCTAAGGTATTTTTGACGAAAACAGGTAAAAAATCAAATATGTAAAGGAATGCTATGAAAGCGGCCGCCATGTATATGAAGGTAGATTTATAACCTGATAGCTCACCAAAATAGAATCCTAAGGCATAAGCCAGTACAGCAAAAATAACAGTAGGAATGAACTGATTTAGTTTGATTTTAGGATAGTTCTGTTCAACCTCATCCCATTTAATAGCGTAACCCAACCAGCGGAACAGGTAAACACCCTCAAAGAAAGACCCTATAAGTATTATGGCTAACAACCAGAAATGGTGATTGTTTGCCAGCTGCATTACCAGTTGCCATTTACCGAAAAACGATGGGAATGGCGGAAAGCCAACCAGTGTAAAAATAAAGGTTCCCATCAGGAAAAGGTAGATGCGATGTCCTCTAATGGCTCCCCAATCCTTCAGCTTATCGGCATTTACCATTCCTGCGAGCCAGAATAAACCGGCTTTAGCCAGGTAATGCGATAGTAAAATTGCCAAAGCGATGAATTTAGTGTTCTCGCCTAGATATGGTTTAAGGCCAATAATGGTCATTATCAAACCAATTTGCCCAACCGATGAGTAACCCAATAGCCTTCGGGTATTATCCTGTTTTATTCCAAGTAGGTTCGATCCCAGAAAGGTTATGGCTCCAATTATGCTTATGGCATTGAAAAAGGTAAAGTTTCCAAATACCATTAGTTTGTCCAGAACAAAGACCCCTGCGGTAGCCGATGCTGCTGATATTAATGCTCCAATTCCAGGATGTGCCCCTTCGTAAACATCCAAAGCCCAACCGTTGGCCGGGAAAGGCTTTAGTTCAAGTACAATAGAAAGCAATACGAGGAAAATGGCCACTGAACCACCTTTAACGTATAAAAGCGATTCCTGACTTATGAAATCAATATTCAGCGTACCTCCAAAGTAGTAAATGAAAACTGTTCCCAGAAGCAACAAACTTGAAATTAGCCCGGTAGCAATAACATACTTAAACCCTGCAGGAATTGATTTGCGGTCGGGGTTAAGGATAACCAAACCCGCAATAGCAATGCTTTGTATCTCCATGAAAACAAAGAGGTTAAACAGGTCGCGGGTCATTACCATGACATTTAAGCCTAATACCAGAACCAGGAATACTATCATCATATTTTTACCTGCTTTAAGAAGTTCGTTGGCAAGGTATATGGCTCCAAGCAGTCCTGCAGTATTTATAAGAAGCGTAAATACCGATTCGGCTAACCCCATTTGCAGGTTAATGGCAAAGGGTGGTTTAAAGCCTCCGGTAAAAATCTGGATTGGTTCGGTTACGTTGCCCCAAAAATGGCTAAGCCAACTTGCCGATATAGCAAGCATGACCGCTAGGGCAGTGTAAACAATCCCAAGGGCAAGTTTCTCCCTTTTCCCTAAAAATCCAAGCGCAAAGGCTACTCCCAGCGCAATGGAAACTATATGTATTGGGTTTACCATCTCAAGTCGGTGTATGAGTTTATATCAAGTGATTTTTTCTCCCTATACATTCGCAGAACGTATGCAAGCATAAGGGCTGTTACACCCAGTCCGATAACAATTGAAGTGAGAACAAGTGCTTGCGGCACAGGATCGGCAATCTTGCTTGCTGCCTGCGATACATCAACAGCCTTGTCGATAATTGGGGCAGTGCTGTTTTTCACATACGCCATGCTAACAATCACTATGTTAAGACCGGTATCGAAAAGGCTAAAGCCAATCACAAGCTTTATAAGATTTTTTTGGGTTATCATCCCCCATAAGCCTATGATAATGAGTATAAAGCCTGTTAACATGGCAATAAACTCGAGCGTAAGATATTGAGCCATAGCTAAATTTCGTTTTGGTTTTCCTTTAGTGAATCGAGTATGCTTGTTAGCTCAGAGCCAACCTTTATGCCAATAAACACATAAATAATAGGAATGGCTCCTGCGCTCAAAAGGCTTCCAAGTTTGCCGAGTGGCAAAAATGCATTGTTTAAGAACCCGCTTGCCAGAACAAGGCCAAGTACTCCCATAACCACAAATCCAATACCCGAGATGGATTCAAGTACCGAAATCAACTTGTGGTTAAACTGGGATGCCGGACGCGCAAGAATTATCATCATCACTCCGGTAGCAATTACTGCACCGCCCTGAAATCCTCCGCCAGGAGTAAGGTGACCGTTTACAAATATGTAAGCTCCAAGCATGAAAATGGTTGGGACAAGTAGTGTGGATGCCGTTTCCAGTATCTCGCTGGTTTTCCTTAACCTTAATGGTCTGTTGGTGTCGGCATTCATGGTTTTTAGGAAGAAACCTACTATGGCGGCAGCAATAAACAAAATGGTAACCTCACCAAGGGTGTCGAATCCACGATAGGTAATCACAACTGCGGTTACCAGGTTGGCTGCGCCTACCTCGGTTGGACCTTTCTCGGCGTAGTAACTCGCTAATGGGTTTAGCTCGTTACTTCCCGTAAAATTGATTAGCAAGCCGCTGATTACAGCAACAAATCCAACCAGTAGTATCAGTAACAATCCTTTCTTAATCATTTGATTGTCGGATTTTGTTTAACACGTAAAAGAAGATAATTGTCGATAAGCCACTACCAATCGATGCTTCGGTCAAAGCCACATCGGGGGCTGCCAGCAAAAGGTATAGTACCGATGCAAAAAGCCCCACAGTGCCTGTGGCAATGATGGCCACCTTGGTGTTCTTGTGGTAAATGGCTGTAATGGCCAATACTAGTATTACCAGGCCTAAAAAAATTGCCAGTAGGATGCTCATAGCTATTCCTCCCTTGTTTTATTTTCGCTTTCCACCAAGAGGTCAGCAACGGTTTTATCGGTCATCTTAGTGCCCCTGAAGTGAGCTGCCCTCGAAATTACGTTCGAAGATACAGGATTGGTGATAAGGACAAAGAAAACGATGACCAGCAATTTCCATATCCATGCAGGATTTATTATGCCCAATCCAATTAGGCTAAGTATGGTGCCTAGGGTTGATGCCTTGGTCCCTGCCTGTATGCGATTGAATAGGTCGGGCATACGAACTATGCCAAGACCTCCCAGAAAGATGAAGATGGAACCCACCAGGGTTACCGATGCTCCTATTATTTCGCGTATTTCCATTACAACCCCCTCTCTATATACCTACCAATAGCAACAACGCTCAAAAAGCTTAGCAAACCGTAAACCAGAGCTACATCAAGGTAAATAATGCGGCCGGCAAAGTGAGCTATCAACGCAATCACTGTAATTGATGCTATAGTCATCACATCAAAGGCTATGGTTCGGTCGGTAATATCGGGTCCCTTGATAAAACGGAACAGCGCCAGCAGGATGCCCAAAGCCATGAACACACCTGCTACAAACAGAATGGTGTTAACCATAAATTACCTCCAGTAGTTTTTCAAATTTTCCCAGAATTTCCTGACTTGCCTTTTCGGCATCCAGCGTTTTCACATCAATCCAGTGGATGTAGAGCTCATCATCCTTCATGTCGATGGTAAGCGTACCCGGCGTTAGGGTGATGGAGTTGGCCAGAATCATCCGCCCCATGGGCGATTTAAGCCTCGTTTTGATTTTTACAATTCCCGGGTTAATGGGAAGTTTAGGGTTTATAACCCTTAGCGCTACATCGATGTTCGATTTCACAATCTCCCAGCTAAGCACAAATAGGTAGATTAGTGAGTAAGCCAACATCTTTGGGGTAAAGCGCAGTTTCCCAAAAACGCTGCTGTTCTTGCCAAAAATTAGGGCAAGAGCCCCTGCAAGCACCAGTCCTAGTAATAAACTTGTAAGTTCAAAGGTTCCGGTAAGCAGCAACCAAATCAGGAATAGTAATACAAAAAGATTTGCTACATTTCTGATATTCATCGGTTTATAGTTTGTTTTGTGAATTAAAATAAACAGATATATAGATATGTAAAAGTACATATGTTATTTGACTAACAAATAATTAAACCCATAACATATTAGGGTAAAAAGATTAAATTTGCAAATGTTTTCAATTAACATATGTTGATTAAAATGATGATTTATGTCATCAAACTTGTTTTCTGTAATTTCACTAACAGATGGTTGAACATAAAAAATCGTGCTTGCTTTGCAATAACAAGTCGGAGTGTTTCAAACAGTTAACCGACAATGAGCTTGTTTTTGCCAACAGCAATAGAGCCGAAATCTCGTACCGCAAGGGTGAGATGATTGCCAAGCAGGGTAACTTTTACACCCATATTCTATACCTGCAATCAGGTATGGTTAAGGTTTACAAGGAGTTGCCCGATTCCAGCAACCTAATTCTGAGCATTTTTGGTGTGGGTAGCTTAATAGGTTTGCCTTTTCTTTTCAAGAACCAGATACTCGACTATTCAGTGGCAGCGCTCGAGGATACAACCATTTGCGCCATTGACCGGCATGCATTTGAAAAGCTGATTCATGAGAATGGTGAGTTTGCTGCCGAGGTGGTAAACCAGTTAAACTACTGCACCCTTTACAATTACGATAGGCTGGTAAGCCTAACCCACAAGCAGCTTAATGGTCGTTTTGCCGACACATTGCTTTACCTTTCAAGGGTTGTTTACAAGGCCAATCCGTTTATTCTTACCCTAAGTCGTAAGGATTTAGCCGAGTACACCGGGGTATCGGTAATGAGCGTCATCCGCGCCATTAAGGACTTCAAAAACGATGGGATTATTGATATTAATGGCAATAAGATCGAAATACTTAATTTCAATCAATTGGAAAGGATTAGTAAAACAGGATAACGGATACTTTCATCATCTTATTAACCAGTAAGTAAATTAGTTGATCTCGGGTAAATCCTTGTTAGTCAATAATTTTTTTGCAGAACTACACGATTTAGATGGGTTAATCCTAATTTGCAAATTTGCTGAGATGTATTGAAAAAGCATGGATTACCAATCCAGTAAATTATACATTTTCTTAAGCAGTTTTATAATATATTAGGGTATAAATGTAAACCACAGGTAAAATTTTCAATGCTTTTTTTACACTGCAACTAAAATGTATGCAAATTGCAGCCCCTCCGATAAGAACTATGCTTCAGCCACCAACTATGCATTTTTTTGAAATTCATGCTGCTAAAAATTTAGGCGGGGAAGGGCAAACCCCGCCTAATGGATATTCAATAATAGTTTAGTTTTTAATTCTTCTCTTTGTTCTTTTCCACTAACTCATCAATGTCGCGATAATAATTTAGGTTATGGTTCAAATTGATGGATGTAATATCGTAGCAATATCTTTCCCTGGCCATTTTCTCTTTCTTAAACATCTTTTTTATGTCGGCTTCATCCTTTTGAAAAACCATAGTGTTGTTTATGGAAAGAGAAATAGCAACACTTTCAACATCGTGATCTGTCCCAATGTAGGTGAATGTCCAACGGTTTTGCTTTAATTCCTCAATAAGAATTTTAATGTCGTTACCCGAGAACTCTTTTGAGGCATTTTCTAGTCCGTCGGTTAGAACCGTAACTAAAACGTTATAATCAGTTTGATCCTGTAAATGTTGTTTCAGCTTGTTAATGCTGAATCCCATTGCGTCGTAAAGCGGAGTAAGCGCATTAGGTTGATAATTTTTGCCGTCGATCTGCTTTAGCTTACTTACCGGGTCAACAAAATGGTGAAACTTTAGATCTAAACTATTAAACGACACGAATGTGATGAAATGTTTTTGCTCAGGTTGTTGTTTTTCAACTCCCTGAATCGTTTGAACGAGCTCGTTAAAACCTTGAATAATTGTCGATTTTATGGACCCCATTGAACCGCTTTCGTCCAAAATAATTAGGTTGTGCACCTGATGTTTTTTTCTCAT